>CATNEU010000066.1 GCA_950097605.1 uncultured Oscillospiraceae bacterium
TCAAGGACCGCTGTTCCAGCCTCTTTCACTATGTGGAAAGCGGTCTGACGGCCGACTCCTTTACAAAGCTCTCTGCGGCGGAGGATGCGGACAGCCCAAGCTATCTCTCCACGCAGAAGATGCTCTCCCGCACAAGGGCCACCACCGGCGTCCGGTATCTTTATACCGCGAAGCGGGACGGTGAAGGACGCCTGATTTACCTGGTGGACGGGCTGCCGGCCGATACGCCGGACTTCCGCAATCCCGGCGATACAATCGAGGAAGAAAACGTCCAGGAGCTTTCCCGGGCGCTCGACGGCGAAACCGTACTGCCCAACCGCATAAAAAACACCTCGTGGGGACCGATTTTCCTATCCTATTTCCCCATCTGGCAGGATGGAGAGGTCATTGGAGCCGTTGGGATTGAATTCGACGCCCAGCATCAGTATAACACCTTTCAGAAGCTGCGCATCGGCACGCCGCTGATTGCCGCAGCCGCCTGCCTGACCGCCTTTATCATCTCTTTTAAACTGTTCAAGCGAATCTCCAACCCCGGCTACAGGGATCTTGCCAACAGCGACTACCTGACGGGGCTTAAAAACCGCAATGCGTTTGAGGTGGACATCTGCAACTATGCAGCCTCGCGCGAGCAGTGCCGGTACAGCGTTCTCTCGGCGGACCTAAACGGCCTCAAACGCATCAACGACACCTTTGGGCACCAGGCGGGGGACGGGGTGATCCGGCAGGCGGCAGCCGTGCTGCGCGAGACGCTGCCCGAAAAGAGCATGCTGTACCGTGTGGGCGGGGACGAATTTGTCGGCGTGATGCGGGACCAGACGCCGGAACAACTGCAGGCGCTTTCCGAGACAATTTGTGAAAACGTTTCCAAAGCCGCTGCTGAAGGCGTACCGCTCTCTCTTTCGGTTGGTTATGCACGCTTCGATACCGTGCAGGACCGCAATCTGCTGGATACCTGCCGGCGGGCCGATGCACAGATGTATGCCTATAAAAAATCCGCCGGCTGCGCGCGCCCTTAACAGCCGGCAGGCAGATCATGAGAAATACAGGGAGGATTCAATGGCGATTTATCTGAACAACATCAAAACCGCGCTGCAGGAGTCCGCGGAAAAAGCGCTGGAAACGGCCCGAAAAAAGCTCGGGGTTCCCCAGAACCGCATTGTCCGCGCCTATCTTGTCAAAACCTCCATAGACGCGCGAAAACGTTCCAATTTGCACTTCGTGCACACAGTGGGCATCGAGCTGGACGGCGGAGAAGCCCAGCTTGTGGACGCTTTGCACGACCCGTCCGTCACGCTGCGGCAGGAAAGCCCGCTTGAAATTCCACGCGGCTCGCAGAAGCTTGCGGGGCGTCCCGTCATTGTCGGATTCGGGCCCGCGGGGATGTTCAGCGCGCTGCTGCTGGCCGAGCAGGGCTACCGCCCGCTGGTGATCGAACGGGGCGCGGATGTAGACGCGCGCGCCATGGCTGTGGACGCCTTCTGGCAAAACGGGCGGCTCGATACCCGCACCAATGTGCAGTTCGGGGAGGGCGGCGCAGGCACCTTTTCAGACGGCAAACTCACCACCCGCATCGGGGACCCCCGCTGCGGCTATGTTCTCAAAACGCTGCACCGCTTCGGCGCGCCCGCCGAAATCCTGCAACGCGCCAAGCCGCACATTGGAACCGACCATCTGCGCCGGATTGTCAAAAACATCCGCCGCGAGATCGAGCGGCTGGGCGGTACGGTGCAATTTTTATCGCAGTGCACCGATTTACAGGTGCAAAACGGACAGGTGCAGGGCGTTCTGGTCAACGGTTCTCCGCTGGCAACCGAAAACGTGCTGCTCGCCATCGGGCACAGCGCCCGCGACACCTTTGAAATGCTCGCTTCCAAGGGGATCGTGCTGCAGGCAAAGGCGTTTTCGGTAGGCGCGCGCATCGAGCACCTGCAAAGCGAGATCGACAAGGGATTGTATGGACCGCTCGCCGGGCATCCGGCGCTGCCGGCCGGGGAATACCAGCTTTCGCTGCGTGAAAACGGCCGGGCGGTCTACACCTTCTGCATGTGCCCGGGCGGCTTTGTCGTGCCCTCCTCCTCCGAGGAAAACACAGTGGTCACCAACGGCATGAGCGAATATCTGCGGGACCAGCCCAATGCAAACGCGGCGCTCGTGGTTTCGGTCGGACCCGAGGACTTCGGAAACGGGCCGCTCAACGGCATGGCGTTTCAGCGCCGGCTGGAACGGGCCGCCTTCGAGGCCGGAGGCGGCGGTTACCGCGCCCCCGCGCAGACTGTCGGCAACTTTTTGCAGGGGAAACCCGGGCTGCGACTTGGACGCGTGCAGCCCTCCTACGCCTGCGGGGTAACGCCCGGCGACCTGGGCAGCCTTCTGCCGGCTTATGTCACCGATATGATGCGGCGCGGCCTGTCCGCGTTCGGCCGGAAGCTTCCGGGGTATGACAGCACGGACGCCGTTCTCACCGGCCTGGAAACGCGCACCTCCTCCCCCGTTAGAATCACACGTTCCGAGGATTTTGAAGCGCTGGGTATACGGGGGCTTTATCCCTGTGGGGAAGGCGCCGGGTACGCCGGCGGCATCGTTAGCGCAGCCGTGGACGGAGTACGCGCAGCACAAGCGCTCATGCGCAAATACCGCCCATTTTGACATGCACTGCAATTCGCTTGTCTTCCCGTCGCGGCACTTCTTCGTTTCGCCTTGCATGCAATAAATTATGACAACAAAAGTTTAGAATACATGCTAAGAATACGACATGGAAAACATGTATATTTGGATATAGACTACAAAAACCACCCAAAACAAGGAAATTTACGTGGCGGCAAAGATTAAAATTTTAAAAAACTTCTCGATTCCCATATAAAATATAAACATTTAACCATATTTGGAATATATTTTCCTTGAATCAAATTAAAAAAAGTGCTATATTCTGTGTGTTACGACATAAGAAGACAATATAAGGACGGTGTTTACCACAGCTTTGGCTGCAGTCGTTTACACGATGCGCGGTATGTCGGCAACAACCGTGCACGGCGGAAAACACAGTCCTTATCAGTTTGGAGGGTATTATGTTAATAGACTTTCACATGCATGTTTTTCCCGATCATCTTTCTCAAAAAGCCCTTGAAAAGCTTTCCAAAACTGCCGGCGGGATTCCATATTACACCAACGGCACGGTCAGTGATACCGCTGCTAAAATGAAGGAGTGGAATGTGGACTATGGCGTCTTTATGAACATTGCGACCAGCCCCAAACAGCAGGCGTCCATCAATAGCTGGGCAAGCGCTGTGCAAAAAGAGTACGGAAATATCTTTTGTTTTGGCTCGGTCCATCCCGACGCGGAGGATTGCGTCGACGAACTGTACCGGATCAAGGAGCTTGGACTCAAAGGCGTCAAACTGCATCCCGATTATCAGAACTTCTTCGTCGATGATGAGCGTGTTTATCCAATCTACGATACCCTGAGCAGGCTGCAGTTGCCCATCCTGTTCCATGCGGGTTACGACGCGGTCTCCCCCACAATGATCCACGGCCCTTCCAAGGGCATTGCGCGGGTTGCAGAGATGTTTCCCCGCTTGACGATCATCGCGGCCCATATGGGCGGTCTGAACCGGTATGACGATACCGAGGAGTATTTGGCCGGCCAGTCCAATGTGTATCTGGACACTTCCATGTCGGCCTCGTACTGCAAGCCGGAGCAGTTCAAGCGCATTATTAAAAAGCATGGCGCGGATAAAATCCTCTTTGCAACCGACTGTCCCTGGAACCGGCCTGCGGATGAGCTCTCCCTCATCGACAGCATTGGCCTTGGCGATACCGAGCGCAACCAAATCCTCTACGCCAACGCCGCGAAACTCCTGGGGATTGAATAGGATGTGCTTCTTTCCCAGCGGGTTTTATGCAGACAAAGGCCCTGCCGCATGCGGCAGGGCCTTTGTCTGCATTTATATCGGGCTGCTGCACAAAAAGTGCGGCAGCCCATTTGCACGCCAGCACGCACAGGCGGAAACCCCGCCGGCGCTGTTCTGCGTCCATTATTTCTGCAATTCGTTTTGGTTTGCGGCCTTGAGGTAAGCGTTGATAAATCCGTCCAGATCGCCGTCCATCACTGCGCCGATGTTGCCAACTTCAAACCCCGTGCGGTGGTCCTTAACAAGGGTGTACGGCATAAACACATAGGATCGGATCTGGGCGCCCCAAGCAATGTCCTTTTGCTCGCCTTTGATATCCTCAATGCGCTCGAGATGCTCGCGCTGCGTGATCTCGACAAGCTTGGACTTGAGCATCTTCATGGCGACCGCGCGGTTTTGCACCTGGCTGCGCTCGTTCTGGCAGGCCACCACAATGCCCGTAGGCAGGTGGGTGATCCGCACGGCGGATTCGGTCTTGTTGACGTGCTGCCCGCCCGCGCCGCCGGACCGGTAGGTGTCGACGCGCAAATCCTCGTCCCGAATTTCAATCTCGACTTCGTCGTCGATTTCGGGCATCACCTCAAGCGAGGCAAACGACGTATGCCGCCTGCCGGAGGAATCAAACGGCGAGATGCGGACCAGGCGGTGCACGCCGGTCTCCGACCGCAAAAAGCCGTAGGCGTTGAGTCCCTCCACAAGGATGGACACGCTCTTGATGCCCGCCTCGTCTCCGTCGAGATAGTCCAGCACCTTCACCTTATAGGCATGGCGCTCCGCCCAGTGGACATACATGCGGTAGAGCATTTGCACCCAGTCCTGCGCCTCGGTGCCGCCCGCGCCCGCGTGGAACGTCAGGATGGCGTTTTTGGCGTCATATTCGCCGGTCAGCAGCGCGGCGAGCTTCTGCTCCTCGAGAACGCGCTCGATCTCGTCCACCATGGAGACAACCTCTTCGATCATCGACTCGTCGTTCTCCTCGTTGGCAATCTCAATCAGCGTCTCCGCATCGGTAAACGCCTCGCAGAGCTTTTCATATTTCTCAACAATGTCCTTGTATTGGCGGGTTTTCTGCAGCACCTTTCCGGAAGCCTGCATATCGTCCCAAAAGCCCGGCGCGGCCGCCTGCGCTTCAAGCTGCTCGATCTCCTGCCGGACCTTTTGCAGCCCAAGCGCCTCGGCAAGGTCCTGTAGCTGCGGCTCGATGGCCTTGAGCCTCAATTTCTGTTCTTCAAACTGCAGCATTCTCCATCATCCTTTTTCAATCAATCGGCTAAACGCGGTGCGTTTGGCCGCGCTGCACGCTGTGCAACGGCAATTGTATATTAGTATACACGAAAATACAGGGTTTGTCACCCATTTGAAAGGGTTTTATACCCCTTTCGCGTCCGGCACGGCATTTTCTACCGCCGGGCGCATTTCCATATCGTATTTGAGCCTGCGCACTTTGACGATAAATACAAAGAAGGTCGTGAGAGAGGCGATGGTGTCCGCAACCGGCTCGGCAATCAGCACGCTATCCACCTTGCTGCCCGGCAAAAGGAGCGGAAGAACCAGCACAAGCGGAATCAGCAGGATGATCTTGCGCAGCAGCGCCAGAAAGATCGAGATCTTCGCATGCCCCAGCGCCACAAATGCGTTTTGGCAGGAAAACTGCAATCCCAGTATGAACAGCATGGACATATAGATGCGCATTGCATGCACCGTTGCCTGCACCAGCTCCGGTTTGTCGTTAAACAGCCCGATGACAAGCTCGGGCGCCAGCATCAGAAAGGCCCAGCAGGCGACCGATACCATCGCACAGGACAGCACCGAGTAGCGCATGGTTTTTTTCACACGCGCGTAGTTGCCCGCGCCGTAGTTGTAGCCGATAATCGGCTGCGCGCCCTGCGTGAGGCCGATGATCGGCATTTGGAACACCTGCATGATCGAACCCAAGATGGTCATGGCGCCCACGAACACGTTGCCGCCATACAGCAGCAGGCTTTTGTTGAAGGTGATCTGCACCAGGCTTTCGGTGGACTGCATAATAAATGGGGACAGCCCCAGCGGCAGGATATGCGCCACGTTGGAAAGGCGCAGGCGCATATGCGGCAGCCTGATTTTCAAGATGGTCCGTTTTCCGGTCAGAAACAGAAATACCCACAGCGCCGAAACCATCTGGGAAAACACAGTTGCAATTGCGGCGCCGCGCACCCCCAGGCCCAGGCCATAAATCAAAATCGGATCGAGCGCAATGTTGATCACCGCGCCGATCAGCACAGTGAGCATACCGGTTTTGGCAAAGCCCTGTGTGTTGATGAACGCATTCAGCCCCAACGACAGCATCACAAACACCGTACCGAAAACATAGAGGGTGATATAGTCGTTGGCATAGGAAAACGTCTCGCTGCTTGCGCCAAACAAATAGAGCAGCGGTTCCTTAACCAGTGTGAACCCCACCGTGAGCACCACCGCAAACCCCAGCAGCAGCGTCACGCTGTTTCCCATAATCTCCTCCGCCTTTTCACGGTTGCCCTCTCCCAGCCGGATCGCGGCGAGCGGCGCGCCGCCCATGCCCACAAGCGCCGCAAACGCCGAGATTAGAATAATGATGGGAAACGTGACGCCAACCCCCGTCAGCGCAACGTCGCCCACGCCGGGCATGTTGCCGATATACATTCGGTCCACGATGTTGTACAGCGCGTTGATAAGCTGCGCTACAATCGCCGGAAACGCCAGTTTAAACAGCAGCTTGCCGATACTGCCTTTGGCAAACTGCTCGTCCATATTTTCCTGTTTGCTCAAAATTCCGTCACTCCTGTCTGTATGCATCCCGTTTGAAAAAGCCTTTCAAGACAGAAAAAAGACACGGAAAGACGCACGGCCGTCCATGTCTGTTACACGGGATATTCTATATATAGTATACCACATTTCACAGCCTTTTGAAAGCTTTCCGGGGTAAATAGAAAAGGGGGCTCCGGCATCCTTTTCGGCATACCGGAGACCCCTGAACCGGGAGTATTCCAAGACGACTTTGTTATTTGCCAATCGCAAAGGTGTTGACAACCGTATCCTTATCCAAGCTGATTAGCTCGCTGCATTCCACACTGACCGGAGAGGTGGTGTTGGACAGCTTATACGCCTTCTGCACCTCCAGCGTTGCGCCTTTTTGCACGCTCTTCATCGAGGCCTCCGCGTCGTAGGCGTCGTTGCCGGTAATGATGGCGGACGACAGCTCCACGCCGTCCTGGTATACCCTGTCGTTTACTGCAAGCAGGAAGCTCTGCGGATCCTCTCCGTTGTTGGTAAACGAATAGTTCACAATCAGCGCATCGTTGCCCTCATAGTCCTTTGCAAGCTGGGCGGATTTAATTTCCACGGTGTAATTGCCGAGCGTCCCCTTCGCCTCCTGCTTGCCCGGATCGGCGCTTTCGCTCTGGGACGAAGAACCGCCTCCATCGCCCTGCGACGCGCCCGACGAGCCGCCGTCCCCCGTATCGGAAACCGAGCAGGCTGTCAGCGAAAACACAAGCAGGGCCGCCATGGCAGTTAAAATCAGTTTTTTCATCATACGATTACCTCTTTCTTCAATCTGTCCGGCTGCGTCAATACGGGCCTCAACCCATTCTATGGGGCAAAGCGCTTATTTTATGCATCCTGCACCGGTCCCGAACGCATAGGCCGCTGCAAAACAAAAGAACCCGCCAGTTTACGCAGAGGCTGATAAGGAAGTAAATGGTTTTTGTGGAAGAACCGGCGTGGCGGAAGTCACGCCGGTTCTGCTTGGTTCAGTGCGTCCCGTCCAATTTGGAGGGGGATGCGGATTTTGCCCACACATGTACCTCCACCGAGCTGTATTCCAGGAAAAGGACAGGTCCTTGACCGTGATGATCGTCAGCGGATGGCGCTCCTGATCGGAGAGGTCCAGGCAATCGCGCATGTTGTCC
>CATNEU010000067.1 GCA_950097605.1 uncultured Oscillospiraceae bacterium
CTCCTGCGGTCAGGGTTTTGGAAAGGCTGTCGTCGAAGGGAACGACGCCCAATAGCCTTGCGCCAACCCCGTCTATGACCATATCCAAATCCTCAATGGCATTTTTTCTTCCGTCCTTTTCATAGACCTTGTTGATCACAAGGCGGACGTCGCAGTCTGCAATTTCCCTTGCATACATAGCCGCGGCGGAGGCATCCCGAACCGAAACGGCGTCCGGCGTCGCGATTACAACCGTCAGGTCACAGACGGAAACCGCAGCCTTAAAGCTCTCGCCCAACCCGGCGGGCGTGTCGACCAGCACCACGTCAAAGGTTCCGTCGAGCCGGCCCAGCAGACGGGCAAGCGTGTGCGCATACACTGTGATATCCGGCCTGGCGGAGGCGGGCAGCAAGCACACGTTTGGAACCATATCGCTCTGCACAACCGCCCTGGCCGGTTCGCACCGGCACATCACAACGTCGCCCACGTCGTATACGGTTTTGGCCGTGAGGCCCATCATGATATCAAGGGAGCGCAGCCCGCTGTCGAGTTCGACCACCAAAACGGAGTTCCCCCTGGCCGCCAGCGCATACGCCGTGCAGACGCAAAACGAGGATTTCCCCACGCCACCCTTACCGGATGTGACTGCAATCACCTGTCCCATCACGACCTCCAGTCCCCATTGCCTTTTCGGGTTTTCTCCCGCGCAGCGCCCATAGCAGATATGAACCGAACAGCATGTCCATACATTGCCGTCCGGTTCAGTCCCGCTTGGTTGGGGCGCATAGCGCATACAGCCCCAAAAAGCAATAGGAAAATTGACCAATTTACAAGGTTAACATTACTACCAACTATTCTACCATAAACAAACTGCACAATTCAATGTAAATAACAACCAGAATTTCGGTGTATATTCAGCAATTATGGCAAAAGTGTATTTTCGACAACGGGTTTCTGCGCGTCGCTCTTGCTGAAGAAATAGGCATCAAAGATGTCCTTTAGAATCGGGCCGACCAGATAGCCGCTGCCGCCCTTTTCCACGACAACCGAAACCGCAATTTCACTGTTCTCGTAAGGTCCGAATGCCACAAACGCCGCATTATTGACCGTCTTGCCCGCCTGCGGCGTACCCGTTTTGGACGCAATGTCGATCGGGTAGTTGCCGAAGGTGCCGCTGGCGCTGCCGCCCGGCTTGCTGGCCATCAGCATGCCTTGCCGGACCGCGTCCATCGTCGATTGCTTGGCGTTCAGGTCGTTTGCAACCACCGATTCAAAGTTCTTGATCACCTGGTCGTAGTCGTTGGACATCACGCTTTGCACAAGACGCGAGTTGTACCGTACGCCGTTGTTGGCGATGGTGGCTGCCATCTGCGCGAGCTGCAGCGGCGTCACGGCGGTGTCGAGCTGCCCAATAGCGGCCTGCGCAACGTTACCGGGATACCAGGTCCCATCGAGTTTGGGATTGTTTTCGGCCAGTTCCTTGCGGTATTGGGGATTGGAAATGACGCCCGCTTTTTCCGGCAGCTCCAGCCCGGTTTTCACACCGAGACCCAATTGATGCGCATATTTGTTGATATTGTCGATTCCCAGCCGGCGGCCCACATCATAAAAATAGATGTTGCAGGAAACCTGCAGCGCCTTCATAACGTTGGTGGCGCCATGGTATCCCATGCAGGTGGCGGGATAGGATTCCCAAAAGTTGTAGACCCTCGTACAGGTAACTGTTGAGCTGGGTTCTACAGTTCCCTCCTCAAGGCCGCCGATCGCCACCACAGGCTTAAAGGTGGAACCCGGCATGTACAGGCCCTGGGTGGCACGGTTGAACAACGGCTGCAGCTCGTCTTTAACCAGACTGTTATAATCGGTTTTAAAGGTGTTGAGGTTATAGGACGGATAGGTTGCCATTGCGAGCACTTCGCCGGTTTTGACATTCAGCACAACCGCCGCGCCGGCCTGCGATTCCGCGCCGTTGCCGGCCTTTGCCGTCTGTTGCAGTTCTTTAATGCGGGCTTCGAGCGAATTTTGCGCAACCTGCTGCAGGTGTTTATCAATTGTGAGCACAACGGTGTTGCCGGGCTTGGGCTCCTCCCGGACCGACGAGGTGATTTCGTCGCCGCGGGCGTTCTGCTCGATGGTCCGCACGCCGTCCACGCCGCGCAGATAGTCCTCGAATACCTTCTCGATGCCCTCTTTGCCCACAACGTCGTTATAGGAATAGCCCTTCTCCTTGAGCTCGGCATATTCCTCGGCATAGATCGGTCCGATACGCCCAAGGATGTGCGGGGCGATGGTCCCATCCACGTATTCCCGGATCGCCATATCCTGGATATCCACACCGGGCAGGTCAATCGAGTTTTCCTCAATGGTCAGTACGGTGTCGATCGAGACGTCCTCCGCAAACGTAAACGGCACGGTCAGCGAATATTCCCTGAGCTCCATCTCATACCGCACACCGGCAATCAGGCGCGCTTCATCCGGGGTAACGCCCTCTATTTTATAGCGTTCAACCAGCGTATCCATCACGTTTTGCTCGGTCGCATACACATTCAGGCGCAATCTCTCTTTGAGGGAAGCCACTTCCTCGGGCCGGGCCGTGTCAAAGGTATAGGGCGCGGTTCGCGACAGCGGCAGCGTGTCGTTCCATTCCTCTCCCGATTTGGTCAGCGTTTGAATCAGCGTCAAAATCGTCTGGTTCTCCGAATCCGCTTTCATGAACGCCTTATCGAAGATGATGTTATAGCCCATTCGGTTGACGGCCAGCGGCCGGCCGTACCGGTCGACGATCTCGCCCCTTGTCGCCCGGATCGCCACATCCTTCGAGCTGGTCCGCTCCGCTTTGGCGCGGTAGTCCTCGCCCTGTACGATCTGCACCTCCATCAGGCGCACGCCGTACAGCAGAAAAACCGCCACCAGCAGCAGGGATAGGACCATATACCTCGCCTTTGCCTTTGGTTTTGCCATGTTCTTTCACCTCTCGCTACACTTTATCTCCTGCAATCCTCCGTATGATACGGCTACGGGCGGTTTATCCCAAACCGCCCGTCATATTCCCTGTTGTTGTTATCCTTATGTTCTGCAAGGCCCTGCCGGGCCGCTTTTTAGATATCCTGCGGAATCAGCAGCCGCTTGCTTAAAAAACGCACCAGATAGTAGATAGGCACCGTCATCAGCAGCGTATAGGCCATCGTTGGCAGCACCTGCCGCAGCAGCACGGAAAAGCCCTCGTCCTGGTTCCAAATCACATAGTAGAAAAAATAGTCCACCATGCCCCGCAGCAACACGACCGCCGCGCACAGCAGCAGCACCGACGCAAGGTTTCCGCGCATCAGGTATTCCACCATCAGCCCAACGCCGAAGCAGCAGCCCAGCAGGATCAGCGCGTTGAAGCCCGAAAGCCGGGCCGAGGCCATATCCAGCAGCCAGCCGCAGAGCACGCCCCCTACGATCGCGCCCGCCACGCTGCCCTCAAAAACCGCTATGCAAACGGCCAGCGGCACCAGCAGTACCGGACGCACGCCGAAGATGGAAAACAGGCCGGGTGTGGTCTGCAACACATACACCAATAGAACAACAATGGTATACAGCGCCCATTTGACAAAAATTCTGCTTTTTTTCTTCATCATATCGCAGTACCTCGTAGCGGCTTACGAGCCGCTGGAGGCATTTTGGGAAGAATTGCCCGATGAATCGGATTTTCCCGCCTCCTGCACCTGGCTGCCCTGGCCCTTGAAGCTCTTGATGACAAAGACGTCCTTGACCTCTTTGATATCCGCTGCGGGGTCGATCACGGCATACAGCGAGCCGCCGTGCGACTCGGTCTGCACGTCCGCGATGCGCCCGACCACAAGCTCCTTCGGAAACAGCCCGCTCTGCCCGCTTGTCACAACGACGTCGCCGGCGGAAACGCCGGAGTTTTTGGAGAGATAGGACATCTTGCACTGTCCGTCCAGCGCGAGGCTGGACTGACCGGCCACAAGCCCGAGGTCGCGGGTGCGCGAGTCGATCACGCTGACGGCCATCGAGGGGTCGAGCAGCGTGGTCACCTTTGCATAGGTCGGCCCCACCTCGGTCACATAGCCGACCAGCCCGTCCGGCGTCATCACCGGGTCTTTATAGGCGATGTCGTTGAGATAGCCCTTGTCGATCGTAAAGGAATAAAACTGGTCGTCCGGGTCGCGGCCGATCACCGCCGCAGGCTCGAACACAAAGTCCTCATTGTCCTCCTGCAGCTTAAAAAATTCTTTATACTGTTCGTTTTCGTGTTTATACTTGTCAAAATCCACAAGCTGCTTCGTCAGCGAGGCCACCTGTTCTTTCAGCGCCTCGTTTTCTTTCTGGATATCGTCTGCATGGATGAATTTTGATAGAAAGTCGCTCGTTGCCCCCGATATTTTGGAAGATAGCTTTTGCAGCGGCTCGGTCACCGTGCCGAGCAGCTTGGAGGGCAGGGATGCAAACCCCTCCTTCGCAGTAGCGGCCAGCATAAAGCCCAGCACCAGCACCGCCACCATCACAAGCACCTTGAATTTCACACTGTGCAGGAAGTCTTTCAATACAACGCCTCCTTACCAATCGGAAGTACGCCCGCACAAACACGCAAAGGCCAGCCGTCGAACCGGCCGGCCTACGCCTCACCAAAGGGAAAGGCCGCGCCGCTTTTGCGGGGCTGTTTCGCCCATCCTGTTATCTGTCGTCTCCCAAAAGAAGGTCTTTGTACTTTTCGATGTTCTCAAGCACCCGGCCCGTTCCCTCGGCCACGCAGTCCAGCGAATTCTCCGCAATGTGCACCGGCATGCCGGTTTCGACCGAGATCAACTGGTCCAGCCCGCGCAGCAGCGCGCCGCCGCCCGTGAGGGTGATGCCGTGGTCGATGATATCCGCCGCAAGCTCCGGCGGGGTCTTTTCCAGCGTGGTTTTCACCGCCTCCACAACCGACTCGAGCGGCTCGGAAAGCGCCTCGCGAATTTCGGCCGCCGTCACGATGATGTTCTTCGGCAGGCCGTCGAGCAGGTTGCGCCCCTTAATTTCAATCGTGCCTTCGCCCTCATACGGATAGGCCGATCCAATCTGTATTTTAATGTCCTCAGCGGTTCTCTCACCGATGAGCAGGTTGTATTTCTTTTTGATATAGCTAATGATCGAGGAATCAAACTCATCGCCGCCGACGCGCACCGAACGCGAAGCGACGATGCCGCCCAGCGAAATCACCGCAACCTCGGAGGTGCCGCCGCCGATGTCGACGACCATGCTGCCCGTCGCGTCCTCCACCGGAAGGCCCGCGCCGAAGGCGGCCGCCATCGGCTCCTCAATGACCCAGACCTGCTTGGCGCCCGCGTTTCGAGAGGCCTCCTTCACCGCGCGTTTTTCCACCTCCGTGACGCCCGAGGGAATGCAGATGACCACATACGGCTTCGACCAGGGATTGGAGTTGCAGGATTTCTTAATGAAGTATTCCAACATTGCGCTGGTCACGTCGAAGTCGGCGATCACGCCGTCCTTCAGCGGACGGATTGCAACAATCGAACCCGGCGTACGGCCGATGACCTCTTTTGCCTCATGCCCCACGCGCTTGACAATCCTCGTTTTCACATCCACTGCAACAACGCTCGGCTCGCGCATAATGATGCCCTTGCCTCTCATAAACACCAGTGTGTTCGCTGTTCCCAGATCTATTCCGATATATTTATTAAACATCTTAACATTTTCCCCTTTCAGCAGCCAAAAACCTGTATCGTAAAGCATGGTAATCGTCGTATAAAAGCCGCCGGAGACGGTCCCCACCGTGCGTCCGGCGTTTGTATGCAGCCTTGGGCCGCTGCGTGCGGCGCTTCCAGTCCATGCATAGCCAGTATTTATTATACAGTGTCAATACGCCGTTCTCAACAAAAAATTTGTGAATTTTTCGCAGAAAACACAGACTATCTCGACAAAAAATTCCTGTAAACGCGGCAGAATTTTGATATTGGAAAACCCACAACGTTGTAATAGTCCCCGTGAATCTCCCGCACCAGCAACGCGCCCTTCCCCTGGATCCCATAGGCGCCCGCCTTATCCATCGGCTCCCCGGTTGCAATATACCCGGCAATTTCCCGTTCCGAAAGCGGGTAAAACACCACCTCGGTCTGCTCGCAAAACACGGCACGTCCCTTCTGCGCACGGATACACACGCCGGTGTATACCCGGTGGCTTTGTCCCGAAAGCCGCAGCAGCATGCCGGCGGCGTCGGCTACATCCTTAGGTTTGCCCAAAATGTCCCTGTCTAAGCAGACAACCGTATCGCTTGCGACAATCAATTGCTCCGGATGCCGGGCAAACACCTCTTCGGCTTTGCGCTGCGCCAATAGCTGCACCGCTTGTTCGCCCGAAACGCCTTCTTCAAGCGTCTCGTCAACGCCAGACGGACACACGGAAAACGAAAAGCCCGCAAGCGCCAGCAGCTCCCTGCGGCGCGGCGAAGCGGATGCCAGAACCATCTCCATACCGGTTGCCCCCTTCTTCTTCACTCCCGGAACACCGGGGAACCCACAGGGGCAGCTTCCCCTCCGCCCGATAGAACCCGGGCGCTGGGGAACCTGTCCCTGCCGCACACGGTTTACAGTTTCCTGGAAAGCCGCGCATGCAGATAAAGCGCCGCGCCGATCAGCAGCACCTGTGCAATGCAAATCCGCATCTCAAACGCAAAGGTCAGCCGGATCACCGAGAGATCCAGCACGGCGGGAGACTCGCTGCCGAGCCCCACGCTGGTCCCATAGGAAAGCCAGGTAAGCCAAGGCACCTCTTTGGTTAGATCGGCCAGCACGCTGCCGAGCACCACCGCCGATACGATACAGAAAATAAACAAAAAAGCCTTTTTAAATTTCATTTTCCCTCCGTTTGATCCGCCTGATACCCCGTCGAACCAAAGCCCCCCGCGCCGCGGCCGGTCGGTTCGAGCACATCCGTTTCACACATCTGCACCGGGCAGACCGGCATCACGCAGAGCTGGGCAATGCGGTCGCCGTCGCGCACCGTATAGCGCATCACCGAGTTGTTGACCAGCGGAACGAAAATCTCGCCGGTGTAGTCGCTGTCGATCACGCCCACACCGTTTGCAAGCGCAATGCCGTGCTTGGAGGAGAGTCCGCTACGCGCGAACACCAGCCCCACATATCCCGGGTCCCCGATGCCGATGGCCACCCCTGTCGGCACTTTGACGATCTCGCCGGGCGCCAGATGCACCGGCGCGCCCAGACAGGCGCAGAGATCCAGTCCCGCGCTCCCCACAGTACCTCGCACCGGAAGCACAGCGTTTTCCCGCATTTTTTTCACAAGCAGCTTCTGCATCAATCAAACCACCTCTGTTCAAGCAAAATACGCCCCCTCTCCGGCGGGGCCTTTCATCTTTTATACCAGTTTTATACCAGCATTCCAGCGGAACGCATTGTTTCATTCGCCTACAAGACCTCTCGCCAATACAGGCCGTTTGTCAGCCGTCCCGTCTTCTCGGGCGGCCGGCGGCCGGCATACATCTCAAGAACCCGCCTGCACTCGTCCGGCTGCTCAACGGTGAATAGCAGCAGCGCAAACCGCATGCCACGGAATGCATGCATCCGGTCCGCCAGAAACAGCGGCACCGCATTGAGCACTTCGCTGCATCCGCCGTCGCAGACCACCGGGAACCGGATGCCCTTGCGGTCGGTCAGCCAGCTTTTGCCGCCGCACTGCGCACAGCTTTTCACGTTTCGGACCGGGCAGTTCCTGGTCAGCATCAGCGGCTGGCGGCCATAGGCGAGAAACCCGCACGAGACGGCGCTGCGCAGTTCCAGAGCGCGTTCTTTCGTCAGCTCGAATGAGAC
>CATNEU010000068.1 GCA_950097605.1 uncultured Oscillospiraceae bacterium
GCCCTCGCCCTTTGCTTTGCTATGTACGGCGTAGGGGCAAATGGAGCGGCGCCGTTCGCCCCCTTGGCCAGCCTTTTTGCATCCTTTTTGGGCTGCGCCAAAAAGGATGGGCCTGTCGCGGCCTGAACGACAAACGAAAAGATAGATGAATCTATAAGCTATAAAAAAGCTTATATAGAGTACAAGGGTGGGCCCACAGCACGCCCGAGCGACAGACTAAAAGATAAATGAGTATTAGGGTAAGAAGAACAAAACAAAAACCCCCCGTCGCGGCCTGCGCGACAGATGAAAAGGTAGAGAGAGACAAAAATTAAAAAGGAAACGAAAAAAGCAAAGGATTGCGGCGAAACTCCAGTTTCGCTGCAATCCTTTGCTATAAAATAAACGGCAGTACACACAAAAACTACTTCACAGAGTCAATGGCTTTCTGTGCAAACGAAGTGTCCACCACGTCGCCATAGGGAGCTTTTTGATCCAGCTCGCCGGCTTCGCTGATAACCTCCTGCAAGCGGTCAAACGACTCCTCGGTGAGAATGGGATCGGCGTTCCACACGCCAATTTCCTTATACCGCTGCACTACGGTTTCGATCAGGCTTTCCTCGGTATCGGCGAACGAGGGTGCAATGGCCGCGGCGATTTCCTTCGCCGAGTGGGTGTTCACCCACTGCTGGCCCTTATAGAGCGCGTTGGTAAACCGCTGCACAAGATCCGCGTTTTTCGTAAGGAAGCTCTGTTTCGAGAAGTAGGCGGTATAGGGGATATCCTCGGTCTGCTCGCCGATGGAAGCGGCTATGTATCCCTTGCCCTCAAGCTCCATGGCCGAAGCAGTGGGTGCAAAAACGGTCACGTAATCGCCGGTGCCGCTCGTGAACGCGCCGGCCATCAGCGCGTACTGGATGCTGTCGTCGAAAACAACGTCTTTGCCGGGCACGAGGCCTTTTTGCTTCACCACGTATTCAAGGGTCATATACGGCACGCCGCCCTTGCGTCCGGGCAGCAGCGTTTTGCCCTTCAGCGCGTTCCAGTCGAAGTTTTCCTCCTTCTGGCGCGACATCAGGAAAGAACCGTCCCGCTTGGTCATCTGGGCAAATACTTTGGCATAGTCCTCCTTGCCCTCGTTGTAGACATAAACAGCCGCCTCGGGCCCTGCAAAGCCGATGTCCACCGAACCCGAAAGCACCGCGGACATCACCTTGTCGGCGCCCTGCCCGTTGGAGAGCTCGATCTCGATGCCGTTTTCCTCAAAAAAGCCCTCGTTGATCGCAACGTACTGCGGCGCATAGAAGATCGAATGGGTGACTTCGCAGACCGAGAGTTTTTCAAGTTTTTTGCCGTCCTGACAGCCTGCGAGCAGAAGCAGCGAGATTGCCGCGCAGGTGACCAGACTGATGATTTTCAGGGTTTTTTTCATATGCACGACCCCTTTCCGGATCAGTGAATGGATATTCGAATCGGTTATGTATACACACGCCGGAGGGCGGAGGACGGCAAAGCCGAATCAACGGGCTTTGCCGTTCTCTGTCTGCAAAGGGCAGATACCAGCCGGCGGGGTTTTCAGCGTCCGTAGTGCCGCGTGACGGCTTTTTCAAGCAAAACCACGGCCTCGTACATAAGCGCTGCGACGACCGAGAGGATAATCACGCTGCCCATGACCAGATCGAGCTTGAACACCTGCCCGCCATAGACGATCAGGTAGCCGAGACCGGCCTTAGAAACCAGAAACTCACCGGCGATGACGCCGACAAGCGACAGGCCGATGTTGATTTTCAGCGAGTTGAACAGGGTTTTGATGTTGCCGGGGAACACGATTTTGGTGAAAATCTGATGTTTGCTTGCACCAAAGGTACGGGCCATTTTGATGTGTTCGCGGTTGGTGCTGCGGAAACCGTTTAACATTTCCAGCACCGTGACGATCAAGGAAATTGCGAGGGCCATCACAATGATGGCGCTGGTGCCCGCGCCGACCCAGATGATGATGACTGGACCCAGCGCGATTTTCGGCAGCGAGTTGAGCACGACGAGATAGGGCTCGCTGACCTTGGAGATAAAGCCCGACCACCAGAGGACGATCGCGAGCAATGTGCCCAGCGCCGCGCCGAGCACGAACCCGACCAGGGTTTCATAGACCGTGACGCCAATGTGTTCGAGGATGCCGTTCTGCGTTAAGTTCGCGTATGTATGCAGGATGCGCGAGGGCTGGCTTAGGATAAAGGTGTCGATCCAGCCGAGCTGGCCGGCGATTTCCCAAACGGCCAAGAACAGGACGAGGATGGCAATTTGCCAGAACAGTACTTTTTGTTTCCCGCGCTTTTGACGTTTTAAGTAGAGCTGCCTTTCCTTTGAGATTGTCTGCGGTTCGTTATACATGGACATCAAGCTCGTTCCATATGGTATTGAAGTAGGTGTTGAACTGGATATGGCTCCGGCAGGCAAGGGGGGTGCGCTGTTCCATATCGAAGGTGATGGTATGGATGTTCCGGACGGTGCCCGGGCGGCGTGTCAGCACGAGGATGCGGTCCGACATGCTGATGCTTTCCGGGATATCGTGGGTGACCATCAGGGCGGTTTTGTTTTCTTTTTTCAGGATGGTATAGACGTCGTCTGTGACGGCGAGCCGCGTCTGGAAATCCAGCGCGGAGAAGGCCTCGTCGAGCAGCAGCATATCGGGGTTGGTCGCCAGCGTCCGGATCAGAGCCGCGCGCTGCCGCATGCCTCCCGAAAGCTGAGAGGGATATTTGTCCTTAAACTCATATAGGCCGTAGGTTTTCAGCAGGTGTTCGGCGTATGCGATGTTTTCGGGGGTGAGCTTTTTCTGAATTTCCAACCCAAACAGGATGTTTTTCAGAATTGTCCGCCACTCGAGCAGATTGTCTCGCTGCAACATGTACCCGACCTGCGGGGATACGCCGCTGACGAGCTTGCCATTTAGGGTAATTGTGCCCTCCGTGGGCTTTAAAAGCCCCGCGATAATGGACAGCAGGGTGCTTTTGCCGCAGCCGCTTGGGCCGACGATGCTCATAAATTCTCCCTGCTCCACCGAAAAGTTTATATTGCTTAAAGCGGTGACTTCGCCGTTTTGAGACTGGTATTTTTCGCCGATCCCGCTCACTTTCAACACTTCCAACTGGTACCACCTCATTTCTTTGGTTACTATCAGTATATACACCACGGCGGGTGTGTGTGTCTGGACGAAAGCTGTAAAACCATGTGGTTTTTGTGTCTGATTTTCTGCCGGGAAAGCGTGAGGCGCGGTGCGCCGGCAGCATGGGTGTGTGAATATTTTTTGAATCTTGGGCGGGCGGCCTGCAAAGGCGGTCCGGATGTGGTATGCTACTGAAAGAAATGGATGGGAGGATGCGATATGGAACAGAGTTTGGAACGGATGCGCCGCTTTTTTGAGAGCGGACAGACACAGGACTGCGGGTTTCGCATCGGCAGCCTGCGCCGTCTGCGGCGGGGGATTGCCGAAAAAGAGCCGGTGTTGCTCGAGGCAATGCGGCTGGACCTAGGCAAGTCGGCTTTTGAGGCCTATGAATGCGAGCTGCTGTCGGTCTACCGGGAGATTGACGAATCCATCCGGCGGCTGCGGAGCTGGTCGAAGCCCCGGCGGGTGAAGACGCCGTGGTACCATTTCCCGGCTGCGAGCCGCCTGCTTCCAGAGCCGCTCGGGGTGTCGCTGATCCTGTCCCCCTGGAACTACCCGTTTTTGCTGGCGGTTTCGCCGCTGGTCGCGGCGGTCGCGGCGGGCTGCTGCGCGGTTGTGAAGCCTTCGGAGGGCGCGCCGCCCACCGCCGCGCTGGAGGCGCTGCTGGCGGGCTGTTTTGCACCCGAACACGTTGTCTGTGTGCAGGGCGGCGTCGCTGAAAGCGAACGCCTGCTGGCGCTGCCCTTTGATAAAATCTTTTTCACGGGCAGCCCGCGCGTCGGGCGCATTGTGATGCAGGCGGCCGCCCGCAACCTCACGCCCGTGACGCTCGAGCTGGGCGGCAAAAGTCCCTGCATTGTGGACGAGACCGCCGATCTCGCACTGGCCGCCAAACGCATCGTTTGGGGAAAGACGCTCAACGCGGGCCAGACCTGCGTGGCGCCTGATTATCTGCTGGTGCACCGCTCTGTTAAAGACGCGCTGCTGCAAAAGCTGGCGGAGCAAACACCGGTGTTTTACGGCGCGCATCCGTTGGAGAACGACGAGTATCCGCGCATCGTAAACAAGCGGCAGTTCGACCGCCTGGTCGGGCTGCTGGAAGCCGGGCGGCCCCAGATTGTCTGCGGCGGCGGATACGATGAGAAGCGGCTGAAAATAGAGCCCACAGTGTTTGCGGACCTGCCCCCGGCGCATCCATTGATGGAGGAGGAGCTGTTTGGCCCGCTGCTGCCGGTGCTTACGGTGGACAGCCTACAGCAGGCGCTCGACTCTATCGCCGCGCGCCCCAAGCCGCTCGCGCTCTATTTGTTTACAAACGACACCGCGCGCAAAAAGCAGGTGCCCCGCGCCGCGCATTTCGGCGGCTGCTGCATCAATGATACAGTGTTGCATGTGAACAACCACTATCTGCCGTTCGGCGGCGTTGGCGAAAGCGGAATGGGGCGCTATCATGGACGGCGCGGCTTCGAGGCGTTTTCCCACGAAAAGGCCGTGCTGACAAACCGGCGCTTCCCCGACTTTCCTGTGCGCTATCCTCCATATGGGGAAAAGCTGGGTTTTCTGAAACGGCTTGTGAAATAGCACGGGTATATTTGCCGCGCACCCGAAGGAGACTATATAGCAGGTGTCCGGCTGGCATGTGGTTATTGAGTACTAAGGACCGGTTTGCCGCCTGCGTGCGGCCAGACCGCCTGTCCTGAAAATTTCAAAATATCTGCATTGCACTGTCTGTGCCAATGTAGTACACTGAAACAATACTATGCGGGTCAAAAAAGGGAGGCGGCGAGATGCAGGAGTATTTGCGTTGGGCGATCCTGGGCGCGGGCGCGATTGCAGACGAAATGGCGCGGACCCTGCGGGCGATGGGCAGGTATCCGTATGCGGTTGCAAGCCGGACGCATGGCAATGCCGTGCGGTTTGCGGAGACCCATCGGATCCCAAAGGTATACAGCCGGATCGAGGAGATGTTTGCAGACC
Source organism: uncultured Oscillospiraceae bacterium (assembly GCA_950097605.1). Classification (GTDB taxonomy): domain Bacteria; phylum Bacillota; class Clostridia; order Oscillospirales; family Ruminococcaceae; genus CATNEU01. The sequence goes on from CATNEU010000068.1 coordinate 5,123, forward strand.
CGGCGGTGGACGCAGTGTATATCGCGTCGCCGCACAATACGCATGCGGCGTATCTGCGCGCCGCGCTGCAAAGCGGCAAGCATGTGCTCTGCGAAAAATCGGTTACACTGAACAGCCGCGAGCTGGCCGAGGCCATGGCGCTGGCCGCGGAAAACCGGGTGGTGCTGGCGGAGGCGATGACGATTTGGCACATGCCGCTCTATCAAAAGCTCGGGGACCTTGTGCAGGGCGGCGCGCTGGGACGGGTGCGGATGTTGCAGGTCAGCTTTGGCTGCTGGAAGGAATACAACATGCAAAACCGCTTTTTTAACCCGGAGCTGGCCGGGGGCGCGCTGCTGGATATCGGCGTGTATGCACTGAGCCTCGCACGGCTCTTTTTGTCCAGCCAGCCCGACCGGGTGCAGAGCCAGGTCCGGCTGGCGCCGTCCGGGGTGGACGAGCAAGCCGCTGTGCTGCTGTCGAACCGGGAGGGGGAGATGGCCGCAATTTCTCTGAGTCTGCATGCCAGGCAGCCCAAGCGCGCAGTGATTAGCTGCGAAAAGGGGTATATAGAAATCACGGATTTTCCCCGTGCCGATGCAGCGGTTATTGTGGACGCTGCCACAGGCGAGCGGCGGCAGGTTACAGCGGGCAAAACAGCCGATGCGCTGCGGTACGAGCTGCTGCATATGGAAAGAGCCGTCCTGCACGGCGAGACGGAGGCTATGCGGCTTGGATTGACTGCCGACGTCATGTCGCTGATGACCGGCCTGCGCAGCGAATGGGGACTGCGGTATCCCGGCGAAGACTTGTGAGGCGCCGCCCTACGCGGCGGGTTGTTTTGCAGGCGGAAAGGAGACGGTTGCGTGATAGATTTTGCAAGGGCGGGCGACCTGCCCGCGCTGCGGGCGCTCTGGCAAACCTGCTTTGGCGACCCGGCGGATTATATTGATACGTTTTACCGTTCGAGCGCCTATGCTCCGGAAAGTACGCTGGTGTGGCGCGAGGACGGAACGCCTGTTTCGGTTGTCCACATGCTGCCCGTGTGGATGCGCCTGGACGGGGAGGTGCTGCCGGGGCAGTATATCTATGCAGCCGCAACGCTTCCCTCCTGCCGCGGCCGCGGTCTGGTATCCGTGCTTTTGGAAGAGGCCTGCCGGCTGGGAAAGGCGCGCGGGCAGGTGTTTTCCTGTCTGGTGCCGGGCGGGCCGGGCCTGTTTGCCTTTTATGAAGCGCGCGGCTACCGCACCCTGTTTAAGCGGCGGAGATGGATCTGGAGTCCGGCGGAGGGCGCTGCCCCTGTGGAGAAGCTGACGGCTTCGGCCTGCGATTTTTCCACATTTGCGCAGCGCAGAGCCGCCATATTTGGACAAAGAAACCGATTTGTCTACTGGGATATTGGGCAACTTGAATATATTTTCTCTGAAATACAGGGTTTATCGGGGAAAATCTTAAAAATTGAAGGAAAAAGTAGACAAGGGTATGCGGTTTGTTATAAAATAAAAGACAGTTTGGTTGTCAAGGAGCTGGGAATGCAGCAGGACGCGCTCGAAGGAGCCATGCAGGCGCTCTGCGCCCACTTCGGCGTCTCCCGGCTGGAGGCCTTCCTGCCGGCGGATACGCCCCGTGCGCCGCAGAGCGCCGGACTTGTTGGCTTCGGCATGTGCCGCTTTTTGGAGCGGGACGCACAGAGAGGATTTGAAAACGCCCAGCATCGGGATGCGCCCTATATGAACCTGATGCTGGACTGAAAGGAGGCATTTGCGATGGTCTATGTGTTTTTAGCAGATGGCTTTGAGGAAATAGAAGCGGTTACAACAATAGACATCCTGCGGCGTGCGGAGCTCGACGTACGAATTGCCGGTGTGGGCGGCAGGCTGGTCCGCGGCGCGCATGGCATCACCGTTTGCGCCGACGCCCAAGTGGAGGAGCTGGATACGGGGGGAGTGCAGATGATCGTGCTGCCTGGCGGCATGCCGGGCACGCTGCACCTTGAGCGCTCGGAGAGCGTCTCGCGCATGATCGACTACGCGGCGGAAAACGGTGTTTGGATCGCGGCGATTTGCGCCGCACCCTCGATTCTTGGACATAAAGGCCTGCTGCATGGCCGGAAGGCCGTCTGCTATCCCGGTTTTGAGGAGCAGCTTGCAGGCGCGGCGGTCACCGGCCGCATGGTGGAAACAGACGGGCCGTATATTACGGCAAACGGCCCCGGCGCAGCCGTGGAGTTCGCGCTGGAGCTCGTTGCCCGGCTGACCTCGCGCGAGCGGGCGCAAAAGCTGAGGGCGTCGTTATAATATGCGCGGGCTGGATCTGAAAAACTACAAAATTTCACTGCGCAACCGCTATAAAGAACTCCGGCGCGGGCTTGGCGAAGAAAAAAAGAAACAGATGGATGCGGCGATCTTTGCGAAGGTGACGGGTCTGCAGGTGTATCAAAACGCGGAGACCGTGCTGGTCTATGTGTCGACGCCGATCGAGGTGGATACCCATGCGCTGATCCGGCACGCACTGGCGCAGGGCAAGCGCGTTGCGGTTCCCTACTGCATTCCCGGAACCGTGCAGATGGAGTTTTACTATATCTCGTCGATGGACGAGCTCGCAAGCGGCACCTTCGGCGTGCTCGAACCCAATCCGGGAA
>CATNEU010000069.1 GCA_950097605.1 uncultured Oscillospiraceae bacterium
ACGTGCGGGACAACCTGTTCAGAGTAACCGATATGATTGAAAAGCCATCGCCGGATAAAATCATGTCGCTCTATTCAATTCTGGGCAGATGTGTGCTGCCTGCCGAGATTTTTCCGATCCTGGAGAACACCAAACCGGGCGCGGGCGGCGAGATCCAATTGACCGACGCCATGCAGGTGCTTGCACGCCGTGACGGCATGATCGGCGTGGACTATACCGGCAAGCGCTATGATATGGGCAACAAGCTGGGCGTGCTGGAGGCGATTGTCGAGGTGGGGCTGGCACACGGCGAAATCGGCGCGGATTTCCGCGCATATCTCAAACAAATCGCACAGACACTGTAGAATATAGCGCGGACGTCTATAGGCGTCCGCGCTGTTTTTGTCCGGCCCAAACGGGCGTGCCCCAAAGCGGTTTTGGCCTGCAGTCGGCCGGGACGCACGAAAAACAGCCGGTACAGGGGAAAAATGGCTTGACCCGTCCGCATTTGAATGGTATAATTACTAAGCTGTTATCTGTGCGGATTTGCACTGGATGACATATCCTTGCTCCATCCCGCCAGGGGTGGGGCCTTCAAGTCCAAAAGGAGGTGCTGTAATGGCAAACGTACAAACTAGCTACGAAACAGTTGTTATCTTCAACACACAGCTGGGTCAAGAGGGTGTGAAGGCTCTTGTGGAGAAATTCACAAACCTGATCACCGAAAACGCTACGCTCGAGAGCGTGGACGAGTGGGGCAAGCGCAGGCTTGCATATCCGATCGACGATGAAAACGAAGGGTTCTACGTCCTGTATAACTACACTTCGGAGCACGATTTTCCGGCCGAACTCGACCGCGTGCTCAAAATCACCGACGGTGTGCTGCGTTCGCTTATCATCAAAAAAGAAGCGTAAGGGGCGTGTGGAAAAATGCTCAATTGTGCAATCTTAATGGGCAGACTGACCGCCGACCCGGAACTCCGGCAAACGCCGAATGGGATTTCCGTGGTCACCTTCACGTTGGCCGTCAACCGCAACTTTGGTGCAAAGGGTGCGGAGCGGCAAACAGACTTTATCGACATTGTGGCATGGCGCAGCACCGCGGAATTCGTGAGCCGGTATTTCAGAAAAGGCCAGCTCGTCGCCGTGGAGGGCAGCATTCAGACCAGAACGTATCAGGACAAGCAGGGCAACAACCGCAAGGCATTTGAGGTTGTTGCAAACCAGGTGCATTTTGCCGAGAGCAAAAACGCATCCCAGGGCGGCGGCTACAGTGCCGGCGCTGGTTCCTTCTCGCCGCCTCCGGCCAAAGAGCCGGCCGCGCAGTCCGGATCGTTCCACCAGTCGATGTCGACCGAGTTTGACATGTCCGATACCGGTTTCTCGCTTGGTTCCAACGACGATTTCGCCGAGGTACCCGGAGACGACGATTTACCCTTCTGATCCATGGAGAAGATGACAACTTTTTAAGGAGGTTTGTAATATGGAAAGAGCTGAAAGAGGCGGCCGCGGCAGAAAAGGCCGCAAGAAGGTTTGCGCCTTCTGTGCCGACAGGGTTGAGCAGATCAACTACAAGGACGTTGCCAAGCTCAGAAGATACCTGTCTGAAAGAGCCAAGATCGTTCCGCGCCGGGTGACCGGTACTTGTGCCCGTCATCAGCGCCAGCTTACCGTAGCGATCAAGCGCGCGCGTCACATTGCGTTGCTTCCCTATGTTAGCGAATAATACATGACGATTAAATGGCCCGAACGTTTTGCGTTCGGGCCATTTTTGCATACAGGGGGATTTTCTTTTTTATTATAGCACTTTAATTCATTTGTCTTTTGATTGGTCGCGACGGGGAATTCTTTGTGGCTCCTTTTATAGCTTTTAGACACATATTTCCTTTCATTTGTCGCTCAGGCCGCGACGGGGATTCTTTGTGGCTCCTTTTATAGCTTTTTGATACATCAAATCCTTTTATTTGTCGCTCGGGCCGCGACGGGCCCATCCTTTTTCGTGAAGAAAAAAGGATATAAAAACTTTTTTCTTTCTCTTTTGATACTATATACATCTATCTTTCAGCTTGTCGCTCAGGCCGCGACCGGCCCATCCTTTTTGGCGCGGCCCAAAAAGGATGCAAAAAGGCCGGCCAAGGGGGCTAACGGGCCCCTCCAATTGACTGTACGCCGTGCATGGTGCGACAAAGGACGGCGGCGCAGAGGTCGCGGGAGGCTCTGTGTGGGTCGGGAGCCCTGCCCCCTTCGCGATCCCCGTTCCAGGAGGGAAGTTAAGCCGATAGAAAAAGGTTTGCTGCAAAAGAAGGGAATTACGAAAATCAGCCCCTCTCTTGCAGAGAACTTACTCAAAGCACCCCCACTCGGGTACGGCAGGGGATTGTTAAGGGGCGCGTCTTCCGACCCATCAGCGCACTCCCTGCGACCGCTGCGTCGTCGCCCTTCGCCCATCAGAATACGGCGCAGGGTCAAATGGAGGAAGGTAGCGGCACCCCTTAACTGAATTTTTGCATCCTTTTTCTTCACGAAAAAGGATGGGCCAGTCGCGGCCCGAGCGACAAATCAAAAAATAGATGTGTCTAAAAGCTATAATAAAAAGAAAGCCCCCGTCGCGGCCCGAGCGACGAATCATTAAATGTTCATCAGAGCGCAAGAATTAAGACATGTATCTGACGATAGCATAGAGAATATAAGAGAATTCAGAAAAGCCGGCGCAAACATGCGCCGGCTTTTCTATTAGATAAAGTCATCATAAACAATCAGTTGGCCCTCTGTGCAAATTCCAGGTTGTCGAACTCGATGGCCTTGACTACGCCGGCGCCGTTATCGGCCGCGAGGATCCGCACACGGTCCCCCTCGCGGGTCAGCGAAATCTCTTCGCTGCGGTCGTATTCCACAAGGTAAATCACATCCTGTTTTTCTTCGAGGATGATGCGGTAGCGCGGTTCCTGCGCGCCGCTGTCATAGGCGATGCGCAACACCGTACCTGTTATGGATGTGGTGTCCGGCGTCGTGCCGGAGTCCTCCGGAGAAGCCGTGCCGCCCGACAGCGCCATCTGGTAATCGCGCAGCGCATCGGGCGCGGTCTCGCCGACGCCGACAATCGTATAGTTTTTCACCGACACAAAGGAGTACTGTTTAATCAGTCCGGCTGCGTCCTTCAGCGGCATAAAATAGGTAGGGATGCCGTCTATGTTGAGAATCTGCGGAAAACTCGCTTTATATTTCAGATGCTGCACTTTGCCTTCCGCGGAGCCCTGCGCCGCCTTTTCGGTTGCACCGGTGATATTGTACCGGATCGGCTGTTTGGTAATCATATCCACCATCATAAAGCCGATTGCGCTCTCGTCCGCGTTGACGCTCGTGAGGCCGGTGAACAGGTAACAGCGGCCCTGGCTATAGAGAATGCTTTCACCGTTGCTGGCCTTGTATTTGTCTTTATTGGAGAAGTTGAAAATACCGTGCACATACTGCCCTTTGTTGTTGATCTGGTCGAGCAAATACTGTTCGGGCTGGACACGGTCGACCCACTCGGGCACTTCATCCAGCTCATACTGTTGCATGGCGCCGCTTTCGGCGTCCACCAAAATGATGCCGGTGGCCTCGGGCAGGCCGAACAGCCATTTATTCTGGTAGGTGGTCACGACCCAATAGGGCCTGCCTTCCTCGTCGATCTCGAAAGAATGGCCGGTATATCCGGTGAGCAGGCCGGTGCCAAAACGCACATGCCGGTCCAGGTCGTCGAAGAAATACAGGTCGGGCTGGTATTTGATCCGGTAGCCGTCCACGTATTCCACGTCCTTGTCGCTCGTGGCGGAAACCAGAATATAGCCCGGGGTGCCCTCGGTATTGGAGGCCCACTTCAGAAAACCCGAATGGTGCAGCGGCACGGCCCATTTGAGCTTCCCGCCAATCATCTGGATGGTCGGTTCTCCGGTGACCACCTGGCTGCCCAGCGCGTTTTGCTCGCCGAGTTTTTTGTTTGCCAGGTTTTTGGCAAGTGCTTTGTCCACAATCGGCACCTGGCCGATGTCCACTTGCTGAATATCCTGGCTGAACTCACGCACCTCGGGATCGGGCAATTGATCCCTGTAAGCTGCGACGTTGAACAGTACGGACGAAAGCAGTGCAAGCACGATCAGGATGCACCACAGAACGGAAAGAATGATTAGAGCGGCCTTGGGGAATTTGCCGGTCTTATGAAATCGGACAGGCCCGCCGCTCTCTGTTTTCACCCTTTCAAAAGTTCCCATACGCATGACGGCCCATGCCAACACGTAAACCGAGACGGTAACGCTGTAAAACAGCGCGCCCTCGATATACAAAAGGTTTAAATTCACGTTATTAATCAGCACATATAGTGCCGCGACTACCGTTATCGCCAAATAGACCAGCGGTTTCGTTTTTTTCACCGACAATCCCTTCCTTCTTTTGAGATTCCCCACAGAAGTTCATTATAATATAACTGTGCGCCAGAGTAAATAGCCGCAAAACGATCCAAGGAAATTTTTATGTTAAAAACAGTCACGGAGGATTTGCGGGCGTTTCAAGGGTAAAAGCCTGCGGCTTTTTCTTGTGTAATAAAAAGCGGAGCTTTTTGTTACGTTTAAAGGGTAAAAGCCTACGGCTTTTTCTTGTGTAATAAAAAGCGGGGCTTTTTGTTACGCTTAAAGGGTAAAAGCCTGCGGCTTTTTTTGTGTAATAAAAGGTTTCGTAACTTGTCATCAATTTGTTGGATTACCAAAACAGATTATTCAAATCTGCGTGGTACTATAAAACTGTAAGGCAGGAGAGGCGCAAAAAACCACCGCCGGGAATAAAAACATCTGCCGGTATTCTCTGATACTACATTTTTCCCAGGGTGCATATACTACAATGTACCTGTAGGGGTAGCCGGTAACAATTCACATTCAGGAGTGTGTGTCATGAACAAATCAGATCTTGCCTATTCCGAACCTAATAAGTATAAAACTTCCACCATCGTGTTCGTCACCGATCAGATGCACTGCGAAAATCTTATTAAAACGGGTAGAAAGATTGCAGACATTGCAAAAAACGACCTTTACGTGATCAATATACAGTGTAAGGACAGGTTGGAAACCGACGCAGCGGCGCTGGAACACCTGTATGGTATCAGCAGGAGCTACGGGGCCACCATGCAGATGATGTGTGCGGAAAGCCCGCTGCGCGCGATGATCAGCTGTGCCAAAAAGTTTAGGGCCCGCCATATCCTAACCGGTGAACCCAACGAGGACGACAGCGTGCTTTTCAAGCTCTGGAGGAGCTTACCGGTGGTTCATTTCTATGTGCAAACGCCCGAAGGAAAACTGCACATGGCGTCCCGCTACGACAGGTGCAGGACTGCGCTGTAAAAGCGGCCCTGCTCCATCCGAAAAGACCGAAAACCAAAGGGGAAACGGGCCTGGCGCCTGCATACGGTACTTAAAAGGGCGATGGACAATATCGCCCCTTTTTTTATTACAACAGGAAACCCAAAAGATTTGCACGTGCCAAAGGCACGAAACAGCGCAACAAGCGCTGTTCGGCGCTTGTTGCAAAACAAATAGCCCAAAGGCTTTGCCTTTGGCCGCGCATCTGCGCGGGCTGCATGCCGTGCAGCGGCTATTTTTCTAATCGCGCCACGCCCCATGACAGGAGGAGTCTATGTGCCGACAATGAAAGAAACCGTGACCTATCCAAGTGCAAATGGAACCGACCAAATTGTCGCGAAAATCTGCAAGCCCTCGTTGGCGCCAATCAAGGGCATCGTGCAGATTTCACACGGCATGTGTGAATACATCGACCGTTACGATGAGTTTATGGATTTTTTGCTGGCCAACAACTATGCGGTCTGCGGCAACGACCACCTGGGACATGGCAAGAGCGCCGCTTCTGCGGAAGCATTGGGCTTTTTTGCAGAAAAAGATGGCGCCGCCTGCCTGGTCGAAGACCTACATACCCTAACGGGACTTGTGAAAGCGGCGGTCCCTGGAGTTCCGTTATTTCTGTTGGGGCACAGTATGGGCTCTTTTCTGGTACGACGTACAGTACAACTGCGACCGTCGATGTTTGATGGACTGATTTTGTCGGGAACTGGGGATGGTCAGGGAGCGGCAGGAAGGCTGGCCTTGCAGATCGTCACGGCAGCATGTTTCTTTATGGGGCAGGAGCATTATTCTCCAAAAATTAAGAAAATGCTTTTTGGCGGGTTTAACAGAGGTATTGCAAATCCTCAATCTGAGTTTGACTGGCTGACACGGGACAGAGAAGTGGTAAGCCGTTATCTGGAAGATGATTGGTGCGGGTTCCTTTGCAGCAATGGTTTTTATCATGAGCTACTGCAGGGCATTCAATTAGCCAATACTCCCCATAATATTGCTGGAATGAGAAAAGACATGCCGGTTTATCTTTTTTCAGGAGATTGCGATCCGGTGGGTAGTATGGGAAAAGGTGTGCAGCATGTGCGTAATTTATTTTTAGATGCGGGTTTGCAGGATGTGACTATGGAGCTTTATGCCGGTGGGCGTCATGAAATGTTGAATGAGTTAAATTATGATATCGTGATGGATGATCTACTACAATGGTTGAATCATAAAATTGATGCAATGCAATAAATAAAGGACAGGGCTTGACGATTTTGGAGATTCATGCTATGCTGATAGCGAAATAAAAAGAATGGGGTGGGAGGATGTTTAACTTTTCTTGCAAATAAAATTGGATATGCGATGATACAGTTGTATTGTTGCGCTCTTTTGCAAGAAAGTTATATATCTATTCACCCAGCGGATGATTCTACCCTTTGCAAATTTGTCATATAAAGTTGATAAGATGGGATTATGATTAGGTGAGCTGTGAGAAGAAACTTTCTTGCAGCTCTTATTTTTATGTTTGAAAGGACAAGGGGGGAATACTTCATGACTATGATTAAAGTGGAGAATCTTACGTTTTCCTATCCATCCAGCTATGATATGATTTTTGAAAATGTAAATTTTCAGATTGATACCGATTGGAAGCTTGGTTTTATTGGGAGAAACGGCAGAGGAAAAACCACCTTTTTAAATTTATTGCAGGGAAAATACACGTATCAAGGGAAAATTCACGCGCCGGTACAGTTCGAGTATTTTCCTTATACTATTGCAGATAAAAACAAAATGACAACGGAACTTTTGCAGGAGATCTGTCCTCTTTCGGAGGAATGGGAAATCATGCGGGAATTATCTTATCTTGATTTGGAAGATGATGTGCTTTGGCGTCCCTTTGATACGCTTTCTAATGGGGAACAGACCAAGGTCCTGCTTGCTGCGCTTTTTCTGAATGAAGGCCATTTTTTGTTAATAGATGAGCCGACAAATCATTTGGATATGAAAGCCAGAGAACAAGTGGCGGCTTATCTCAAAAAGAAAAAAGGATTTATTTTAGTTTCCCATGACCGGTGGTTTTTGGATCACTGTGTAGATCATATTTTATCGTTAAATCGGACGAATATTGAGGTGCAAAGTGGAAATTTCAGCTCATGGCTGACGAATTTTGAGCGGCAGCAAAATTTTGAACGGGCAGAAAATTGGCGTCTGCAAAAGGATATCAAACGATTGCAGCAGTCTGCCAAACGTACTTCTGTGTGGTCGGATAAAGTAGAAGCCAGTAAGTTTGGTGTGCAATCTCTGGAGAGCATATGTTTCCAGACGGTTCCCGGACGTGACGGATGCCACGAGAACTTTTTCCCCGGGCCACAAATCCACGGCGGCCATCAAA
>CATNEU010000070.1 GCA_950097605.1 uncultured Oscillospiraceae bacterium
GGCGCTCTCGGCGCTGCTGATCTGTTTTGAAGCCACTACGGGCTTGCGCAGCGCAATGTTGTTCCGTTCGACCTCTTCGCCGCTGGAGGTACCCCAGATAAACAGGGTTTCAGCAGCCGTGGAACGGTTATATGCGTGGTCCATCGCCACAACCTCAATCACCGAGGTCGGCGCGTCGCTGTCCCGGCTGAAGTCCTGCACAAACAGCGCGTTGTTGGCCGTCGCGCCCAGGAACTCCCTTGTACCGTCCGCATTGACCTTGTACACTTCATACTGATAGACGTCCGCGTCCGCCGATTTGTCCCAGGTCATGCGGAACTCGGGCTGTCCCTTGCTGTTCATCATCGACTCCTGGATATTCGCGTTGGTCGGCGGCGCCACCTGGGTGTCCGCAGCGCTGTCGGTCACCGCAATTTCGCCGATGTTGATTGCGAAATCGGCAACGTCTGTTTCACTCTCGAAATACAGGTTGATCCCCTGCAGCGTCCTGCCGGCATAATCGGCCAGGGCAAACGTCGCTGTGTTCCACTGTCCGGCCGGCGCGTCCGGCACGTCCAGATAGTCATAGCTGCTGTTGGTATCGTCAAACGAGAGCGCGAGCTTCAGGTTGTCGCCGCCCTTTTTGACCTTATAGGTCACGCTGATCTGCGTTGTCGCTGTCAGCTCGAGCGCCGTTTTATACAAATGCGCCGTGTTCGGATGCGCCGCCTCCAGCCGGCCCGAGAATTTGGCCGACGAGCCGCCGTAATAGGCGTCGGTATAATCAAGCTCGGCCTTCAGCGTGCTGCCGTCCGAATCCACGTCCCAGCGCCAGGTCGGCAGAACATCCGAAAGACCGCGGTTGTACCACGGAAGCTTTCTGGAAATCTCGCCGTCCACCGCAAACATCTCGCCGTTTCCGGTATTGAAGTTGGTGACAAACGGTATGTCGTTGACCGGGGAATTTTCCACCACATAGTTGGACATGCCTTTCCAGCTTGCGTTCGATTCGCTCTCGGTCGGGTTGCCGTCGGCGCCCACCCAGAACTTGGTTTCATCCTGGAAGAACTTATCCATATTACTCGCATTGTGGAACGTCGCGTCCGGGCAATAGAGGCCGATGGAGACCTTCGGCGAGCCGTCGGAATTTAAAAAGCTCTCGCTGAACCAGGAGTTGGGGCCGCTGGCTTGCACGTCGAAGCCCGCAAACACCGTATAGGGGTCGCGCCCAAGGCTCTGTGCATGGCTGCCGGAGGTGGTCAGGCTGTTGGACCCCCAGCGGAAGTCGATGAAAAATGCATCGGATACCCGCTCGTCTGTGTTCTTGTCGTGGAAGAACATATCGTTGTTGCCGTTGAGCGCACCTTGCCAGGAGATATAGCCACCTGTCGTCATAGAATCATACATTTGCAAAATCTGGTTGTCCGATTTAATGCTCTGGTAATACTTCATCCACTGCTGCAGCTTCTGCGCGGTCGCGCTGTTGCCGCCGCCGGTTTCGGTGTTGATAAACCAGCCGTCAAATCCATAGTAGTTTGCCATTGCGTTCATCTGATCCGCAACCGGGAAGGTGCCGTCCGGGTTCTGGGTTAAAAACTCGTTGACCCATTGGAACTTTCCATCGTAGGCCGTGGGTGGAAAAAATACCGTGCCGGTCACCGGCACGCCGTTTTTGTGCGACGCGTCAATGACCTCAGCCGTCGGGTTGACAATGATGCCCTCGCTTGAGGAACCGCCCCAATAGCAGAGCTGGTCGACATACTGCCAGTAGTTAAACGCATAGGTGTCGAACTTTGCGAGGCCCTGCGACGGGCCGTAGCTGCACATTTTGTTCATGATCGAAAGCGCCATGATTTTGGTGCGCTCGTCCGCGTTGGGGTTGGTCTTGTGGGATTGAAAGCGGTCCTGCAGCGCGACGCCCGCGCGGGAATACAGCGCGTCCGGGTCGCCCTCGGGCGTCCATTCCATCACGTCCATTGGATGCAGGCACTGTGCGAGCGGCACCAGCGATTCACCGCTCAGGTACCCATCGTTTTGGGAGGCCTGCACCTTAGGAAAGGGCACGCCTGACAGCATCGTCAGTGCCATGCTGCACGAGCAGAGGGCCGCAATGATCCGCTTTGTCAGGGTTTTGTTGTTTCGAGCCATTCTTTCTCCTCCTTTTGTAAACTGTTTGGCGGGTCCAGTATCCTTCGCAGCGGGGCTGTTGGCTGCATTTTGTGTTTTCTGATGACTGCTGCAAACGGTTTAAAATCTTCACTTGCCGAACCGCCGTTCCAGATTGCGGCACGCCGCCTAAAATTATCACAAGCCGTTGTCAAATCCCTGTGTCTTTTTGCACACAAGTGCAACGGTTGCTTCCAGTATACATAAATATTTTAACATTTCTCCAATTGCATGTACATATTTTTCCCTATTTCGGCACGCCAAAATTCCCAGTTAAAAATTATCTAATTTGTGTATTGACTTTCACCAGTATCAGTAAATTCCTACAAAAATACCCGCATTTATTTTATAATCTACTGGAATATGAGCACGAACAACCAAATCCGCACATTTATAGTCGAACATTGTTGCAACACAGCCCATTTCTGCATAGGTGGGTACCGAAAAGAGACACAAAAATTCTATTTTTCTCTACTCTTTCAGGAAATACTTTGGTATACTCACAATATGAAATGCCATAAAAAACGACAAATATTTTTGCCAACAAGGAGAAATGCTATGAAAAAATATACTATATGTATTTTATCACTGCTTATTGCCGTTTTGTTCTCATCCTGCGCGGGCGTTTCAACCACAAAGGTACCGGGAAAATATCTGACGATCACAAACAATCCCGACGGATCCTTTGCCCCTCTCTCCGGAAGCAGAGAAAAAATTGAAGATTTAGAGGATCTCCTGCGTACATATCTGCCGGACCAAGAAATCCTGCTGATACGGGCCACAGTACAAAACAGTCGTGAAGAAGGTTGGAACCGCGAAATCACCGGCGCGCTGCGTAAACAGATCCAAGACTATAAAAAGAAGAGCGGCGGGGTTTCGCCTGATCTGACCGACCTCTATACCATTACAAAACTGGAAGCGGACGAAGTTGTGTTTGGCAATCGCCTGCAAAACGGAGAGCAATTCGAGCTTGTGCAGGCTACACATCACTGGAAATGGGGAGGGCGTTTGCAAAACGGCAAAAGCGTGCTGCTGCTTGTCTGTCCAAACCAGTATGCACGGTTTCCAGCGCACACTTTTCAGTTATTGGACAACTATGCAGGCGTTTTTTACCTAGATACGCGCAACGACGTCGTTTACCCCGCCTACGACAAAGAGGACTTCACCCGCTATATCGGCATGGACCGCCAGACCTTTATCGACGAGGTGACCGCCACCATCGACAGAAGCAAGCCGCAATAATCGCATAAAAAGGGAAGGGCCTGCTGACAGCAGGCCCTTCCCTTTTTATGCAATTCTATTGGACATACATCCATCTATGCGGCCGCCTGGCTCTCGGGCGCGGAGGATTCCGCCGGTGCCTGGGAGGAAACCTCCGGGTCCTTATCCACAAAGTCGAAGTTCTGGATATCCGCCTTGAGGTCCAGCGAGGGGATATCCAGCTTTAGAAGGTTGCCGCTTTTTTTATCCAAAACCAGCTCGAACTTGCCGTTTTCATTGTCCCCCTTGACGACCAACGTCTTATCGACCACTTCGACCTTGACGCCCTGCCCCTTGACAGCAGAGTTGACCGCCGAAACAATCGCCTTGGTGATTGCGCTTCCCGGAATCGAAGAGGGGTTGAACGAGACTTCCATCCCCTTGTAGTTCGCCGTTACGGAATCCTCTTCAAAGCAGAACTTCATACCGGTCAGCGCCGCGGGACTCTCAAACGAGATATCGCAGCTCACGGGCGACCGCTTATCAATCACGGCCACCGCCGCAATATCGCCGTACTTGATATTCGCCGTACAGCTAAACGGGTCTCCAAGCCGGGTGCTTGGATCGTCCGCGCCGCTTTTCCCCTTGTTTCCGCAGCCTGCAAGCACACCTGCAAGCAGCAGCACACCGATACAAACAGCTAAAATGCGTTTCATTGGTCTGCACTTCCCCCTTCTTCTATGCAAAGGCGTTTTTGGGCCGGCCCTGCACAAACGGATTACCGTCCCGCAGCATCCGGCAAACTGCCCAACCCCAAACCGATGGTCAACTGTTCCCGATATGTGCAAGCACATACCTTCAGTATCGGCCGGGCACTATATACCTATGCAAAAATGGCTGCAAACATGCAGGGGGAAACGCCCCGTGCTCATCGTCCCGCCAGCACCTCGGCTTCCCGCAGGACACTGGGCAGAGCCGTCAGCAGGTCGCGTGCCAGCAGGCCGTACCGGGAGGTGCGCCGCACGGCCCGGTCGCCCGCCAGGCCGTGCAGATAACAGGCCATCCAAGCCGCGCGTTCAGGCGGCAGCCCCTGCGCCAAAAATCCGCCGATTACGCCCGCGAGCACGTCGCCCATGCCGCCCTTGGCCATACCGGCGTTGCCGCTTTGGTTGATATACAACCGCCCGTCGGGCGTGGCAATCACCGTCCGCGCGCCTTTGAGCACCGTGACCGCCCCATAGGTGCGCGCAAACGCCGCGGCGGTTTCCAGCCGGTCCGCCTGCACGCCGGCCGTGCTCTTGCCAACGAGACGCGCCATCTCGCCCGGATGCGGCGTGACCACCGGCGTCTGCCGGGCTTTGCGCAGAATTCCGGGATCGTCCGCAATGGCGTTCAACCCATCGGCATCGAGCACCAGGCGCGCCTGTGTATGCTCGATCATCGAGCGCACCACCGTTTGGGTCTCGTCATTCCGCCCCAGGCCGCAGCCAAGCACGCAGACCGCAGCGCCGTCCGCGGCCGCAAGCAGCGGCTGTATGGACGAAGCCGCAAACGTCCCGTCCGCCGTTTCGTCGAATCCCAGTAAGGTCTGCTCGGTTATTCGCGCGCTCAAAGGCAATACAAGCGAACGCGGCAGAGCCATCTGCACCAGCCCCGCGCCGCTGCAATACGCAGCTTCGCTGCTCATCAGCGCCGCTCCGCTCATCCCCACGCTGCCGCAGACCGTAAGCACCTTTCCAAAACTGCCCTTGTGGGAATTGTTGTCCCGCACGGGCAGCGCCAACGAGACGTCCATCATATCCGGGGCAAAGCGGGTCTCCTCCAACCGCTCATAGCATGTGTCGGGAATGCCGATCGGAACCACACAAATTTCCCCCACATATCCGGCAAGCGGGTAGGAAAGCAGTCCGGCCTTCACGGCCTCCATCGTCATGGTATAATCCGCGTGGAAACAATGCGGGCTCACGCGCCCGCTGTCTGCGTCCGCGCCGCTCGGCACGTCCAGCGCCACCACATAGGCACGGCTTTCGGCGGCGGCCTGCGCGGCCTGCGCGACCAGCGCCGGTAGTTCTCCGTGAAAGCTGACGCCATACACAGCGTCCACCAGCAAATCGGCCTGCGCAATCTCCGCGAGCATTCTCTCCCGCTGGGACGGCCCGTCCAGCACCGCCACACCCGCCGCCACGGCCTGCTCGTACATGTACTGCGACTGCGGAGTTGCCGGCTTCCCCTGCAGCATGTAAACGCTGCACTGCGCGCCTGCCTGGTGCAGCGCCCGCGCGGCCACGAGTCCGTCGCCGCCGTTGTTGCCCTTTCCGCAGAGCACAACGCACCGCCGGCCCGGCACTTCGAACCGCTCGATGATCTTCCGCGCCGCGCCCTGGCCCGCGCTTTCCATCAGTGCTTCCCAGCCGGCGCCGGCCTCCACAGCCAGCGCTTCCAGCCGTCGCATCTGCTCAACATTTACAATCCGCATGCATACCGCCTCCTGCTTTTCCAAAATAAAATCGTTTGTTTCCTGCGCCGCCTTTCTATACTATACAGAGAGCGCGCCGCATATCTATCTTCTCTGCAATGCCAGAAAAGGCCGAACCTCAGAAAAAGGTCCGGCCGCCGGGATTCTTTGTTCAGTCTGTGGGCGTTTCCGGCCGTTTCTCCGCCGGTATGGGATAGGCCACCACAAAAGCGGCGGCAATCTCATCGGTATGGGAGAGGCTCAGCGAAAAGGCAAGCCCCTTCTCTGCGGCCTGCGCCGCCGCACGTCCGCGCAGCCGGAAATAGGGCTTGCCCAGCGCGTCGTGCAATAGTTCCACCTCCGGCAGGGAAAAGCCGCGCACCCCGGTGCCCAACGCTTTGGAAAACGCCTCCTTCGCGCTAAAAGCCGCTGCAATGCTCTGCACAGGCATGTTTTTCCGCGCAAACGCCTCGATCTCCTCTGCGGAGAATACCCGCTCCAGAAAACGCGGATTTTGTATGCTCTTTGCGATCCGGTCGATCCGGACGACGTCCACGCCGCACTCAAACATTCAAATTTCCCGCAAGGCTCCGCGGCAAATAGGGCCGCAGCGCCTTTAGAAACCGTTCGTCCGGATTGAAGATGAACAGCACGGTTCCAACCACCTCATGGTGAAACACCACATAATACGCCGTTTCATCCAGATTGCCCGCAATCACACGCTTTTTATACGAAACGCCCGCAACCTTCTGGGGATCGTATTTCTCAAACACCTCGAATTTGGAAGCGCGCACCGAAAAACAGCGCCGGCGGCTGCTCTGCGCCGTGATTTTATCAATGTCTATCTCGCCGTTGGTCAGGATATACTCATACTCCAGGCTGAACGAGCGTGCAATCCGCCATGCAAAATAAATCACGCCCGCTCCTATGATAAAACCGATTGGCGCCCAGCCTCCGAGATTCATGCTGATCATAAAGATAAAAAAGGAAAGCACGGCGGCCACCAGGGCCGAGAGCGCAATCAGCAGCTTATCCGTTGTCAGCATTTTTCTCTTCACGATCTGTTCTACAAAAACGTCCATCTGTTTTCTCCTCTCCGTTACCGGTATCTGCGTGTTTCCCAAAGAATTTTAGTCATTACGCCTAAATTATACACTATTATTTGTTCGATTACAATACAGAATTTCTAACCTTTCTGTGTTTTCTGCCAGGGCTTTTCGCGGAAACAGGCAATAAAAAGCAGGGTGCGCGCCCAACGGGGCGCACCCTGCCCTCTGGTTATTTGGTTCCGGCCTGTCCTATTCCACGCTCGGAACCGGCACGTCGATTTCCACGTCCGCGTCATAGTCCACGCCCGGGATGTCGAAGCCGAACATCTGGTAAAAGTCCTTCCAGTAGCCGTCGAGGTCGGTTAGCTGCTCCACGTTGCCGTCGCCCACCTGCTCCCAGACCTCCGAAACAGCCTGCTGCACGTCCGGTCCCATCTCATAGTCGTCCATGCGGAGACGGCCCTCATCGTCGAGCTCCGGCGCCGGGCCGAACAATTTGTCGTGCATCATCCGCCAAATCTGCTCGATGCAGCCCTCATGCAATTGTTTTTCCTTCATCACTTTATAGAGAATGGATATATACAGCGGCACAATTGGGATCGCCGCGCTCGACTGGGTCACGAGCGCCTTGTTGACCGAGATGTATCCCCGGACCTTCCGGTGCGCAAATTTCTCCGTGATCCGCCGGGCTGTTTCGTGCAGGTGCTTTTTCGCCATGCCGATTGAGCCGTTTAAATACATCGGATGGGTCACTTCAGGCCCGATATAGGAATAGGCGACCGTGACCGCGCCCTCTGCCAGCACGCCGGCCGCGTCGAGCGCCTGCATCCAGTCCATCCAGTCCTCGCCGCCCATGACCTTCAC
>CATNEU010000071.1 GCA_950097605.1 uncultured Oscillospiraceae bacterium
TCGGTTTCCGTTTCCTGGCGGAAGGTGGTCATCAGCACGCCGGCTCTCGCGCCGCCGATACCTGCCGCATAGGCAAGCGCAACATCCAGCGCTCTGCCCGTTGCGTCCTGATGCACGGCAACGAGGCACGGAACGCCTTTGCCTTCCAGGTATTCGCTGCGGACCGTGTGGCCCGGGCCCTTCGGCGCAACCATGAATACATCTACGTTCGCCGGCGGCTTGATCTGCTCAAAGTGGATGTTGAAGCCGTGCGCAAACGCAAGCGCCTTGCCCTCTGTCAGGTTCGGCTCAATGCTCTGCTTATAGAGGTCCGCCTGTTTTTCGTCGTTAATCAGGATCATAATGACGTCGGCCGCTTTTGCCGCGTCCGCCGCGGTCATCACTTTGAGGCCCGCCGCCTCCGCCTTCGGCCAGGATTTGCTGCCCTCATACAGGCCGACAATCACGTTTACGCCGCTCTCATGCAGGTTCAGCGCATGTGCATGGCCCTGGCTGCCGTAGCCGATAATTGCAACGGTCTTGTCCATCAGCAATCCGAGATTACAATCGCTTTCATAGTAGATCTGTGCCATTTTTATTAACCTCCCAACCGCGCTGTGCGCGGTCCAAATTTATTTATTGTGAATGGAATGCACGCCCTTTTCCAGGGCGATGGTTCCTGTCCTTGCGACCTCCAGAATTCCATAGGGGCCAAGCAGATCCTGCAACAGCTCGAGCTGGTCTGCCGAATCGGTAATTTCAACTGTGAGAGAGTTTCTGGAAATATCCACGATACGCGCGCCGATAACCTTAACAATGTCGATGATCTCCCCGCGCGTATCGGCGCTTGCAGTCACCTTAATCAGCATCAGTTCCCGGCTGATCAGCGCCTCCGGCTCGATAATCTTCACTTTCAGCACATCGATCAGCTTGTTGAGCTGCTTTTTGACCTGTTCCACAATGTATTCATTGCCGTTGACCACAATGGTAATGCGGGAAACGGTTGGGTCGTCGGTCACGCCTACCGCCAGGCTGTCGATATTAAAACCACGGCGCGAAAATAAACCCGAGATTCTCGAGAGTACGCCCGCGTGGTTCTCCACCAGGACAGAGATCGTGTGCTTCATGCTCTTCAGACACCTCCTTGCATACCGTCCGCCTCAGGCGGGCGGTTTTGCGCGGCCCGCACGCTTGGGTAAAGCGGGCGCCTGCCGCGCGATGGGTATTCTATCGGGTAAAAAGCTTACGCTTTTTCGTCCATACAATGCGCGCCGGCTTTCAAGCATCACAGCGAAGCCTCTCCGGGGTCCACGTCGCAGACCAGAAGATACGGCCCCTGCGCCGCAAACAGCGCTTCGAGCGCCTGCGGGATCTCCGCGTCGCTCGCGATGCGGCTTGCCGGAATGCCATAGGCCCCGGCCAGCTTGAGGAAATCCGGGCTTCCATCCAAAAAAACCGCGGTGCAATGCCCCTGGTACTGGTTGGATTGCAGTTCGCGCACCATGCCGAGGCGGGCGTTTTGCATCAAAACGATTTTAACCGGAATTTGGTGCTGCACAATCGTCGCCAGCTCCATCATCTGCATCTGGAACGATCCGTCCCCGCAGACGGCGAACACCGGCGCTTCGGGACACGCACACTTTGCGCCCATCGCGGCGGGAACCGAGTAGCCCATGGTGCCCATACCGCCCGAGGTTAGAAAGCGCCCTTTTTTCACCTGAAAATAGTTCGCGGACCAAATCTGGTTCTGTCCAACGTCCGCGACCAGGATCGTATCCTCCGGCGCGGCGTCCGAAAGCATCGACATAAACCGCTTGGGATTCACGCTGCTTTCCCGTGCCGGAAACTCGCCGGGTTTCTTGCGGGCGGCAGCCTGCGCGGCCCACTCCGAAAAATCGAGTGCGCCCACTTCTCCCGCGAGGCGGGAAAGCGCGTTTTTCGCATCCCCAACCAGCGGGATATGCACCCCGACGTTTTTTCCAATCTCCGCCGGGTCTATATCAATATGTACAATCTTTGTGTTTTTTGCGATTGCGTCGGGGGAATTGACCGCGCGGTCGCCGATGCGCGCGCCGACAATTAAAAGCAGGTCCGCCTCTCGGATTGCAAGATTGGACGCCGCAACCCCGTGCATGCCCATCATGCCGAGAAACAGTTCATAGCCGCCCGGCACCGCGCCAAGCCCCATCATTGTGCTGACAACCGGAATGCGCAGCTTTTGCGAAAACTGCAGCACCTCGTCCGCCGCGTCGGCGAAAAACACGCCGCCGCCCACGCAGATTACGGGTTTTTTACAGTCCGCCAGCGCCTTTGCCACCCGCTTGATCTGGCCGCAGTTTCCCTCCACCGTCGGCTTATATCCCCGGATCGCAACCGATTCCGGATAGTGGAACTCCAATTTTTTGTTCTGAATGTCAATCGGAATGTCGATCAGCACCGGACCAGGGCGGCCGCTGCCTGCAATTATAAACGCCTCTTTGAAAATCCGCGGGATGTCCGCGGCGTTTTTTACAATATAGCTGTACTTCGTAAACGGCTCGGCCGCGCCCGTGATATCGGCCTCCTGGAACACGTCCCGTCCCAGTTGCTCCGAGCTGACCTGCCCGGTGATTGCAATGACCGGTATGGAATCCATATACGCCGTTGCAAGCGCCGTAATCAGGTTGGTCGCGCCCGGCCCGGAGGTCGCAATGCAGACGGCCGGGCGGCCGCTCACGCGCGCATAGCCGCTTGCGGCATGTCCCGCGTTTTGTTCCTGCCGGACCAGGATATGCCGTATATCCGAGTCGGCAAGCGCATCATAAAACGGGCAGATCGCCGCGCCCGGATAGCCGAATACATCCTTGACACCTTCGTTCTCAAGACATTTTACCATCGCCTGCGCACCGGTTATCATGCTGCCTGCCCCCTTTATCATATTTTGATAGTCCGCCGTTTCATTTTGTCGGTTTTCGGCTGATTCCCACAGTCTGCGCCGCAAAGAATCGCCCAATACGTTACATTATAGATGTATAACATAAAAACGTCAATATGAATCGTGCAAGGTGGCACAAACAATTCTAAAAATTTGTGGAAACTATCCAGTTCCCAACCTCTCGGGCAACCGGTTTCTGGACAGCGGCAAACCCGCTTTACAACTGGCGCAAAGCGCTGTAAAATGATCATAGAACGTTATGTTGGGAGTAATTAGAATGGATGTATGTAAAACGGCCTCGTTTCTGGCCGGTGCTCTTTCGGTATACAGCCGCCTGAAAACCGATCCGGTCGTGGGGGCCATGGCCGGGCTTTCCGGGGCGCTGGACAGCGGACCCGACGACTTTGCACGGGGCTACAGCGCCCTGCTCTGCGCGCTGTCCGAAGCCGCGCCGGATATGGGGCTTTCCGAATATCTGTTTGAACGCGCGCTCTATGATGAAAACAGCTTCACCCGCGCGGCTGCGCACGGCGGGCTTGTCAACGTCGCGCCGCCGCTGCTTGCCGCCGCCACGCACGATCTGAACACGCTCGGGCTTCTTGCAAAGACCACCGCCGAACAGCTCAAGGAGCTTGCCGCCGAAAAATATCCGGACTATGCCACGTTGCTGCGCGGGCTGCCCGGCTACCGCAACGGCGATATCCGCCGCTGGGCGCATGCGGTGCCGATCGTCGGGGACTTCTGCTCTAAAAACGGCTGCGGCAGCTTCGCGCGCTATGCGGCGTTTGAGGTGAGCATACACAATGCCCAGTGCGTACTGACGCCCGTGGCCAAAGCCGACCCAATCCGTCTGTCCGACCTCAAGGACTATGAATACCAGCGGGGCATCATCGAGGAAAACACGCTGGCGTTTTTGGGCGGGCACCGGGCCAACAACATCCTGCTCTATGGCGACAGGGGGACCGGTAAGTCCTCCACCGTCAAAGCGCTGCTCAATGAATACCAGGACCGCGGCCTGCGCCTGATCGAGCTGACCAAGGAAAAGCTTACGCTGTTCCCGCGCGTGCTGGAAAAAATCGAGGGAATTCCGCTGCGGTTCATCATCTTCATCGACGATCTGAGCTTCAGCGACACCGACGACAACTTCGGCGCGCTCAAGGCGCTGCTGGAAGGCTCCGTCGTCTCCAAGCCCGACAATGTGATCGTCTATGCGACCTCCAACCGCCGCCATCTGATTAAGGAGACCTTCTCCAGCCGCGAGGGGGACGAAATCCACCGCGGCGACACCATCGACGAGACGATGTCTCTCTCCGACCGGTTTGGCATCACCGTAACCTTTATGGTGCCGAACAAGGAAAAATACCTGCGGATTGTTGGGCAGATCGCAGAGGACCGCGGCATGACCACCGACCCGGAACTGCTGCGCCGCAAGGCCGAGAGTTGGGCGATCCAGAAGGGCGGCCGCTCGCCGCGCGTGGCGAGGCAGTTCATCGACTATGCCGAGGCCCGGGAGAAGCAGGGGCTCGCTCTATAGGATTTTGTGTTTAAAAAGAGCAATGGCGAATGCGTTCGCCATTGCTCTTTTTTGTCTTGTTCTTCTTAACCATTAAATTTATCTCATTTTTCATTTGCCGCTCAGGCGTGCTGTGGGCACTTCCTTTTGGCGCAGCCCAAAAGAAAGCAAAAATCTGGTCAAGGGGGAAAACTAAAAGGACAGAATGGGCTATTCCTCCTCCATCTCCTCCCCAAGCTGGTCCAGGATAAAATCATACATTGTCCTGGCCATCCGGTATGCGCGTTCCACCTCGGCCTCGTGGATTTCGACCGGAATGTCGGTGGGATACCGGGTTTCAATGTAGTACCGGTTGAGGTCGGCGCTCTCGTCAAGCCACTCGGTGAACTCCCGGTCGAGCTTGACGGCCTGCTTGCACAGCCAGGTGAGGTTGTGCCCGTCGTGCAGAATGTTGGTCTGATAGAGGATATAGGCCTTGAGTGCTTTTTCAATGCACTGCTGGCAATGAAACGCGGCGCACAACTGACAGATTTCCTCGGATTTGAGGAGCCTCGCGCTGTGCAGGTCCTCCTCGGCTTTATACAGCCAGTCGTAATAGCGTTTGCTGTCCTGGGCGCGCGGCCCCCGCCTACCCATAGAGCTTCTGCCCTTTCAAGAGCACCTGGGCCGCGAAAGAGTGGGGATTTTGCAGATGCCGTTCCCATTCGGCAGCCGTATAGACCACTACATCGAACGGCAGGTCGCAGTCCACACCGAGGTAGATGCGGCGTTCCACGCCTTGCTTGTTCTCTCCGGCGGAGATTACGCACAGTTTAAAACTGGAAATTTCTCCCTCTAGATTGACCTTGCGGCTGAACAAATAGACGGTCTGTACCGGCACAAGGTGTACAATTTGTCCAACAATTCCTTGCAGCAGAGGACTATTCTGCACAATTCATACCCCCGTTCTTTGGAATGTTTTTAATGTAACTGTATATATTATATCACCGGATACGGGAATGCAATACTCTTTTGCAAAATAAATACGTACTGTAGAATTGCACAGTTTCGGGCGGAAAATTTGGCGAAGATTATCCCGCAAAACTTTTCAAAAGGGGCTTTTCATTTGATCGAAAGCCGCTATAATAGGGTAAGGGTTTTGGTCTGTACGCCGCCGGTTCCGATTGTCCGAAGCGGACCGGCATTCTCCGGCAGCCGGTGTCCGGCGGAGGGTAATCCGTTACATCCCGGCGGCGGGGCCAAACCGATTTTGTGATTGTGACGCGCTGTCCGAAAGAAGGCCCGTCTGGATAGCCGCGGTAACCTGCGGCCCGCAAACCGGCGCCTCCGAACCCCCAAAGGAGGCGCCCGGCAGAAGCGGGCCGGTGACGCGGCAAAACGTCCGGCGGCCGTGTGAAAGGCGCGTCAGGGGTAGGTGAACACGACAATGTTTCAAATCAAATGGATCTGGCACAATCTCAAAGGGCACCGCGTAGCGTATGTCCTGGGGCTTCTCTTCGCCGTTTTCGGCTCTGCAACGCTGATTATCAACCCGTTTTTGTCGCAGAAGCTGATCGACGATGTGTTTATGGCGAACAGCCTCGACCTGTTGGTCCCCCTTGTCACCGCGATGATCGTGGTGACGCTGATCCGCACCAGTCTGAACTACACGATGGTCGTGCTGCTGGACTACAGCTCCCAGGGCATGCTGGTGACCATCCGCGAGCGGATCTACCGTAACCTGCAAAAGCAGGAGCCGGGCTTTTACGACCGCATCCGCACGGGCGACCTGATTACCCGTCTGACCGGCGACCTGGATATGGTGCGCCATGTCAGCGCCTACGTCATGCGGATGCTGCTGACCTATTCGTCGATGTTTATAGCGGTGCTGGCGTACTTTTTCTCGCAAAATCCGCTGTTTACGCTGTCGCTGCTGGCAATTACGCCGATTATCGCCGCGGTGACCTATCTGTATTCCAAAAAAATCGGCCCGCTTTATGCCGATTTGCGCGAACGGCTTTCCAACCTCAACACCGGCGCACAGGAAAACATCTCGGGCAACCGGGTGGTCAAGGCGTTCGCAAAAGAGGACTACGAGATCGAGAAATTCGAGGAAAAGAACAACGACTTCCGCGAGGCCAACCTCAAGACCACCTTCACCTGGCTGAAGTTTTTCCCGATTCTCGAAACGCTGGGCCTCTCGATGACGATTATTACCGTCTGCCTGGGCGGATTGTTCATCATCCAGGGCAGAATGACCCCGGGCGAGCTCGCGGCGTTTTCGTCGCTGACCTGGGCCATCTCCGACCCGATGCGGATGCTCGGCATGCTGCTCAACGACCTGCAGCGTTTCTTCCCGTCCGCAAGCAAGGTCATCGAAGTATACTATGCGCACCCGAAGATTTTAAACCGCGACGACGCGCACAAGCAAGAGCACATCGAGGGGCTTGTCGAATTCGATAACGTCTCGTTTTCCTATGGAGACAACCAGGTGTTCGACGGCATTTCGTTTACCGCCAAGCCCGGCGAAACCGTAGCCATTATGGGTGCGACCGGGTCGGGCAAAACCTCGCTGATTCACCTGATTCCGCGGTTTTATGATGTAGACAGCGGACGGGTGCTCGTGGACGGCGTGGACGTGCGGGACTGGAACCTGCAGTCCCTCCGCGGCGGCATCGGCATGGCGACGCAGGATGTGTTCTTGTTTTCAGATACCATTGAGGGCAACATCGCCTACGGCGACCCCAAGATGAGCAATGAGCAGGTGAAGCGGTTCGCGCACGCGGCCGCCGCCGGCTTTATTGATAAAACCGAGGACGGGTTCGACACCATCGTGGGCGAGCGCGGCGTTGGCCTCTCGGGCGGACAGAAGCAGCGCATTGCGCTCGCGCGCGCGCTGGCGGTGCGCCCGTCGATCCTGATCCTCGACGACACAACCTCCGCTGTGGATATGGAAACCGAGAAGTTCATCCAGCAGCAACTGGCTTCTCTCGATTTCCCCTGCACCAAGTTCATCATTGCCCAGCGCATTACGTCGGTCAAAAACGCCGACAAGATCCTCGTGCTCGACGGCTGCAAAATTACCGAAATGGGCACCCATGAGGAGCTTCTAGCGAAAAAGGGCTTTTACTATGAACTCTATACGCTGCAGCACGGCGAACCGCTCTCCGCAAAGGCAGGTGATCTCTGATGGCCCGCAATAAATACGATATCGACGAAACCCTGAAATCCCCCTTCAGTTCGCAACACCTCAACAGCACCTTCGTC
>CATNEU010000072.1 GCA_950097605.1 uncultured Oscillospiraceae bacterium
AGCTCAAACTGCTGCGCCTTTGGGTCGTTATCCGCCCAGATGTCCACATTTGCGCCATTGGCAAGCGGCCTGTATACATCCAGTACCCGTCCGTTTCCGCTGTTGCTGCTCATCGGATAGAACTTGTACTTGTTGCCGCCCAGATAGGCAATGCGGAAGAGCTGCTCTCTCGAGCCGTCCTCCTCCCAGATACAGACGTTGGTGCCGTCCTTATCCCAGCCGGCATAGACGTTCAGATGCTTGTTTCCAATTTTGGAAACCACCTTGTAAGTACCGTCTGGAATCAAGGAATCGGCGCTTGCGCGAATGTTGGGGAGATTGATGGCCAGGCTGAATACAAACGCAAACGCCAGCACCAGCGAGGCCGCCTTCACCACGATTTTTTTCGCCAAATTCACTACCCCTTTCTCTGAATAAAAACCCGGATTTCCAAATTTTTATCCATTTTTTTATCTATATATGCACTAACTTCTATAAGGTAACACAATTATTTCAATAAGTAAAGTAAGGTTTTCCCAACCAAAAAATACTGTCCAAGCATTTCCAAGGTTTTAGAGCAAAATTCAAGATTTTCATATTTAATATACATGATTTATTAAAAACTGTATACCAAATAAAATAATATCCGACATTTCACTTCTTGAATTTGTACTTTTACCACAAACTTTGTCGATTTTTTATGTTTTGAATATGTGTATTTCATATTTTGGAAAATCCGAAACGATTCGGAAACAAACGCAAAATGTCCGAATTTCTTACATTTAATATTTTTAACAAATTTTGTGAAGTCAAATTCCAGTTGCCCCCAAATGCGTATTTGGGATACTGTCACAAAACCAGATAGAATTTTCCATGTCGCTATTCTGCCAGCCAGTATTTCCGGTCCAGGCTGCGGTAACGCACCGCCTCGCATATCTGCCGGACGCCGATCACCTCCTCGTCTTCGAGGTCGGCAATGGTCCTCGCCACTTTGAGAATCCGGTCATAGGCGCGCGCGGACATGCCCAGCTTGTCAAAGGACTCCCCCAGCACCTTCCTGGCCTCATCGGTCATCACGCAGAAGGTCTCCAGCAGGTCGGGGGTCAGCCTGGCATTGCAGCGCACCGGATGCGCGGCATACCGCTGTCGCTGCCGCTCCCGCGCTGCGTCCACCCGCTTTTTGATCTGGGCGGACGACTCCGTCTCCAGCTTAGAGGAAAGCTGCTCAAACTCCACGGGCGCCACCTCCACATGCAGGTCCAGCCGGTCCAGCAGCGGGCCCGAAACCCGCGACAGATAGCGCGTGACAGCCCCCGGCGAGCAGGTGCAGGGCCTCGTTGGATGGCCGTAATACCCACAGGGACAGGGATTCATTGCCGCCACAAGCATCACCGAGCAGGGATAGGACAGCGTGCCGCTCACGCGCGAAATGGTCACGCGCCCATCCTCAATCGGCTGCCGCAGGACCTCCAGCGCCGCCCGGCTATATTCCGGCAGCTCGTCCAGAAACAGCACGCCGCCGTGCGCGAGCGAGATCTCGCCGGGCTTGGGCACCGTTCCGCCGCCCGATAGGCCTGCCGGTGAAACCGTGTGGTGCGGCGCGCGAAACGGCCGCACCGTAACCAGCGGCGTATCCGGCGGCAGACAGCCCGCAATCGAGTGCAGCTTGGTGGTTTCAATCGACTCCTCAAACGACATCGAGGGCAAAATCGAGGGAAGCCGCTTGGCCAGCATGCTCTTTCCCGCGCCGGGCGACCCGAGCAGCAGCACGTTGTGGCCGCCGGCCGCTGCAATTTCCAGCGCGCGGCGCGCCATAAGCTGGCCCTTCACGTCCTTGAAGTCCAGCAGCGGCGGTGCGGAACGGTACTGATACTGCGCGGGGGACGCCGGCGGGAGCAGGCGCTTCCCGCTGATGTGCTCCGCCACCTCGGAGACATTGCGGGCCGGATACACCTCGATTCCCTCAATTATGCAGGCCTCCGGGGCGTTTATCGCGGGCAGGAAGAGGCCTTTGCGCCCGCTCTCCTTCGCCTGTATGGCCATCGGCAAAACGCCGTTTACGGCCCGTATTTCGCCGGTCAGAGACAGCTCTCCCAAAAAAGCATAGTCGCCGGTTTCCCCCTCGAGCTGCCCGGACGCGAGCAGAACACCCAGCAGGATCGGCAGGTCGTACAGCGGGCCGGCCTTTTTGATATCCGCAGGCGCAAGGTTGACCGTCACCCGCCCAACCGGCATGCTGAAACCGCTGTTTTTAATCGCGGAACGCACCCTGTCCCTCGATTCCTTGACCGCCGCATCCGGCAGCCCAACGATCTCAAACGACGGCATCCCGGTGGAAAGGTCGGTTTCCACCAAAACGTCATACGGATCGATTCCGAAAATTCCAAGACTGTTGACATTGGAAAACACCCAAATCCCCTCTTTTCTTATTCTTCCAATCTTCTGACAATTTGTATCCGATTTCTATAGTATACAACAATTTACTGGTATGTCGCAATCCGTCGAAACATAGAAAATACAGGATTTCCAATTATTTTGCGGAATATTCGTTTTTGCCATCGGATCACAGGGAATACTGGAATTCTGACAAAAAAGACGGTTCTGATTATTTTACCTGCAAAATGTATCCTATCTGTATAATAAGCCGGTTTATACACACTATTTCCCCAAAAACACAAAAACTGCGGCTGTTCTTCACGAAAGCCGCAGTTGGAAGGTGTGTTTTCAGACCATTCTCATGCTCTTTGCTGCGCCCGTATGGCAAACAAAAGGACAACCGGGAGTTACCGCTCCTACCCGATAACTCCCGGTTGCCCTTTACGCCACACAAATATTTCTATCGACGTTACATCTGTATATTGAATATACATATCCGCGCAATGCAACGCCTCATTGTAATAACATGCGTTCAATTCCCGCACTCTGTTATTACATTTATAGTATAATATACGAATCACAAGTTGTAAACAGTCAAAAATGAACAAAAAATAAAATTTTTCCGTACACTTTGCACAGCTTTTCCTATAAAAAGACGTTCATTTCCCGGTTTCGGGATGGGCTGCGACTTTGACGCGGCGGCTGGACAAAGGGGGACGCCTTGGGGTATAATAGCCCTGGCGCGGCTGACGCGCTCCATCTTATCCACCAACTATACGGAGGAAATTTATGATAAAGCATATTGTATTCTGGAATCTGAAGGACACCGCCGAAGGCAGAAGCAAACAGGAAAACGCCCTGCTGATCAAACAGGGGCTCGAAGGCCTGGTCGGCCGGATCGACGGGCTGTTGAAAGCCGAAGTGGGAATTGGCCTGGATGCCGACGGCTATGATCTCTGCCTCTATTCCGAGTTCTCTTCAAAAGAGGCGCTCGACGCCTATCAGGTGCACCCGGAACACGACAAAGTGCGCAAGTTCGTGCGCAGCGTCAACACTGCGCGCGCTGTCTGTGATTACGAGGTATAACCGCTTTTATCCTGCAAAGCAATGAAAAGCCCTGTCCGAACGGACAGGGCTTTTCATTGCTTTGCAGGCAGTACAGCCTTGCCTCACCGCGTCTATTTGTGATATTTGCCGCCACTCTGGATCTGAAACGACCGGTAGAGCTGTTCCAGCAGCATCACCCGCGCAAGCTGGTGCGGGAAGGTCATTGGCGACATCGACAGGCGCAGCGCACTTGCCCGCTTCACCTCGTCGGACAGCCCGAACGACCCGCCGATGACCAGGCAAATACAGCTCTTCCCGGAAACCGCCGCCTCCTGCAAATGCCGGGAAAGCCCCTCCGAATCCATCTGCTTTCCCTCAATGCACAGGCTGACGAGATGGGCGCCCGGCGGTGTTTTGGACAAAATGCGCCGTCCCTCGGCCTGCAACACCGCCTGGATCTGCGCGAGAGAGGGCTTTTCCGGGCAGCGCTCCTCCTCCACCTGCACCACTTCCAGGCGGCAAAAGGCGCCCAGACGCTTGCAGTATTCCGCACAGGCGTCTGCGAGATAGCGCTCCTTCAGCTTTCCCACACAGACCAGCATCACCTTCAGCATAGCCGCACTCCGTTTCCTAAATCGTAATTGGTTCGCCGGCCTCGCTGCGCGGCGCCACCGAGAGGGTGAAGTCGACATCGAGCGCCATACCCTCCTGCTGCATCTGCGCCAGCGCACACTGATAGGCCAGCGCGGGCAAGTTGTTTTCCTTGCTCAGGTGCGACAGCACAATGTGCCGGGTACCCCGCCGGATCATCTCGGGCAGCACCATTGAACATTCCCGGTTGGAGAGATGCCCCGTCTTGCCGCGGATACGGCGTTTGAGATAATAGGGATAGCTGCCGGCGTCCAGCATGCCCTCGTCATAGTTGGATTCCAGCATCAAAATCTCGCTGCCCTGCAATTGGGTATATACGGCATCGGATATGTAGCCCAGATCGGTGGCAATGGTGATCTTGCGCCCGTCGCCGGTCAGAACCGAAAAGCCCGTGCTCTCGTTTGAGTCGTGAGACGTGCGGAACGACTGGATGCGGATATCATACAGGTCAATCGGTTCGCCGTCGGCCTCGATCAACGGAATATCCGCCGGGATACAGTCGTTCTGGAGAAGAAACGAAAGCGTGCCCGCCGATGCGACGACCGGAATTTTGTGCCGTTTTAAAAAGCGGGCAATGCCCTTGATATGGTCGCTGTGCTCGTGCGTGACAAGCAGCGCGCCAATTTCCTCATGGTCCACGCCGATTCCCTGCAGCGCCGTTTCGGCGGCGCGGCAGCTTACACCGATATCCACCAGCAGTTTGGTCTTTCCACTCTGCAAATATGTACAGTTGCCGCTGCTGGAACTAAACAGCGGACAGAACATCGTCATAGTATGACCTCCTTGTCGGCCCCAATCTTTTACATTCTATACGAAAAAGGGACGCAATGCGCCCCCAACACCCTATCCGAAATTCCGCATATTTGCACAGAATTTTCGCCATACTAAATACCAAAACGTGCAGCGCCGCCTAAATTGCCTTTGCAATCTCCACATCCGGTTTGACGACCTTTTTGATCTCCGCGCCCAACTCGCACAGCTTCCTGTCGATCTCCTCGTAGCCGCGCTCGATGTGGTAGATATCCTCAATCTCGGTGTCGCCGTCCGCCGCCATAGCGGCAATCAGCACCGCCGCGCCTGCGCGCAGGTCGGTGGCTTTCACCGGCGCACCGGTCAGGGAACCTACCCCCTCGACTACGGCCACCTTGCCGTCCACCTGGATGTTGGCGCCCATCCGGCGCAGCTCATCCACATAGCGGAAGCGGTGGTCCCAAACCCCTTCGGTTACAATGCTGGTGCCCTGTGCAAGGGTCAGCAGCGTGGTAATCTGCGGTTGCATGTCGGTTGGAAAGCCCGGATGCGGCATGGTCTTGACATTGGTCTTAAACAGCGGCCCGTTTCTCGTCACACGGATCGAATCGTCATATTCCTCCACATCCACGCCCATTTTGATGAGCTTGGCTGTAATCGACTCCAAATGCTTTGGAATCACGTTTTTGATCAGCACATCGCCGCGCGTCGCCGCGGCAGCCACCATATAGGTGCCCGCCTCAATCTGGTCCGGGATGATGGAATAGGTGCTGCCCTTGAGCCTCTCAACGCCGCGAATTTTAATCACATCGGTGCCCGCGCCCATGATATCCGCGCCCATGGAGTTCAAGAAGTTGGCGAGGTCGACGATGTGCGGCTCCTTTGCGGCGTTCTCAATCACCGTTAGGCCCTTGGCCTTGACCGCCGCGAGCATTACGTTCATCGTCGCGCCTACGGTGACCATGTCAAAGTAAATCTGGTTGCCCACCAAGGTCTTTGCGGACACGTCGATCATGCCGTGCTCGAGCGAAACGGACGCGCCGAGCGCTTCAAAGCCCTTGATGTGCTGGTCGATCGGACGCACGCCGAAATCGCAGCCGCCCGGCATCGAAACGGTTGCACAGTTGAACCGGCCCAACAGCGCGCCGATAAAATAATACGAGGCGCGCATATGCCTGGCAAGCTCATAGGGGACGACGGGGGTTCTAACAAATCTAGGATCAATTTCCATCGTGGATTTATCTAACATTTTAACGGATGCGCCGATCTCCGTGAGAATACGGGAGATGATCGAAACATCGCGGATACTGGTCGGAACGTTCTCTATAATACAAGGACTATCTGCCAAAATAACAGCCGGCAAAATTGCAACAGCAGCATTTTTTGCCCCGCTGACCGTGACCTCACCCTTTAACTGGCCGCCGCCGTGAACAACATATTTCTCCAATACGGCACTCTCCTTTAGGTTTGTAGCTTTAATATTATAGCATTATAACAGAGGAAATGAAAGACATTTTCGCAAAATAACCAGCGGAAAAGATTACAAATCGTCTTCAATCGCGTTTCAATATTTGTAGTATTCGCAGAACATCCATGGTTTATGCGGACAAAACAAAAGCCTCTGCCAAGATGCAGCAGAGGCTTTTCATAAAAATTTCAAATTTACCGGGTGCCAATATAGTTGGCCGGATTCTGCAGCACGCCTTTATAACGCACCTCAAAATGGCAGTGGTTGCCCGTTGCATTACCGGTTCTGCCGGCATAGGCAATCTGCTGGCCCTGGGCGACATACTGGCCCTTGGAAACGGCCAGCGCGCTGTTGTGCGCGTACAACGTCGTAAAGCCGTTGCCATGGTCGATGATCACGTAATAGCCATAGTCGTACCGCCAGCCTGCAAAGGTAACCTGTCCGCTGTCGGACGCTCTGACAGCCGTGCCCGCCGGTACGGCAATATCCATGCCGGTGTGGTTATAATAGCCGTGGTACGGACAGCTAACATAGCCGCCGTCCACCGGCCATCTGAACGAACCGGTCGGTGTGGTCGGTTTGGAAGAGCCGCTTGTGGAAGCACTGCTCGTATAGCCGTTGCCGCGGGAAACATAGGTCTTGGTGCCCAGCAGCACCTTCTCATTCACGGGCTTTTTCACCACGCGGGTGTCCAGAACGGTGCGTCCCGTCTCGAGTCCATTGACATAGGTTACTTCGGCCTTGATTTCCTTCTCGCCGTTTTCGCCCGCAACATCCACCTTTTTCTTTCCCTTGCTGAGCGAGTTGGTTTCAACCGTAGTGCTCTCATAGGGGATCGACTCCTTATAAGTCTGGGTCTTGGTGACCTTGACGCCGAGGAACGGCTTGGAGGTGGACACTAGAACCTTGGTGCCCGGATAGAGATCGTCCTCGATACCCGGGTTGAGCGCTTTGAGCTCCGAATACGGAATGTTGTTCTTTTTGGCGATAGAAAGCGGCGCGTCGCCGGTTTCCACCGTGTAATACTGTTCGGCTTCGGTTTCACTGGTCAATACGCCGGCAATCTCCTCAAAGGGCTTGATGCTCTCCACCGGATACAGCGCGGGGACCGCTTCAACTTGTTTGATAAACTCCACCTTTGCCGATTTATCGCCGTCTTTGTACTTCTCCTTCATGGAAGCAAGAAGCTCATCGAGTTTGGAGGCGTCCTCAATCGCCCCATAAAACTCACCGTCGATATATACGCCGTTT
>CATNEU010000073.1 GCA_950097605.1 uncultured Oscillospiraceae bacterium
GCTGAAGGCATCTAAGCGTGAAGCCGGCCTCAAGATAAGATATCCCATAGCGTAAGCTAGTAAGACCCCTTGAAGACTACAAGGTTGATAGGCCTAAGGTGTAAGCATGGCGACATGTTCAGCCTGCGGGTACTAATCGGTCGAGGGCTTGACCATTAAGTTTCCTTTTGTTCTCTCTTCTTTTCATTGTTCAGTTTTCAGGGTATAGCCATACCTTGAAAGTGATATATGTATGCGCCACTAGCTCAGTTGGTAGAGCAGCTGACTCTTAATCAGCGGGTCCCGGGTTCGAGTCCCTGGTGGCGCACCATACGGCCCGTTGGTCAAGCGGTTAAGACTCTGGCCTCTCACGCCAGCAACAGGGGTTCGAGTCCCCTACGGGTCATTTTAACCGGTGTTTTTAGTGATGAGGTCCCACCCGTTCCCATACCGAACACGGAAGTTAAGCTCATCTATGCCGACGATACTTGGTGGGTGACTGCCTGGTAAAATAGGTCGATGCCGGTACAAATATTCCTCAATAGCTCAGCCGGTAGAGCATGCGGCTGTTAACCGCAGGGTCGTTGGTTCGAGTCCAACTTGGGGAGCCATATTTTTGTTTACCACCACAAATGTGGTGGTAAACAAAATCATATTTGGGCCTTTAGCTCAGTTGGTCAGAGCAACCGGCTCATAACCGGTCGGTCCGGGGTTCGAGTCCCTGAAGGCCCACCACAATAAGCGTATATACAGGGGTATAGCTCAGCTGGTAGAGCAGCGGTCTCCAAAACCGCGTGCCGAGGGTTCGATCCCTTCTGCCCCTGCCATTTGGCCTGGTAGTTCAGCTGGTTAGAACGCTAGCCTGTCACGCTAGAGGTCGAGGGTTCGAGTCCCTTCCAGGTCGCCATTTTTGCCTCTGTAGCTCAGTCGGTAGAGCAGTGGACTGAAAATCCACGTGTCGCTGGTTCGATTCCGGCCGGAGGCACCATTCGCGGGTTTAGCTCATCTGGTAGAGCGCCACCTTGCCAAGGGGGAGGTAGCGAGTTCGAGCCTCGTAACCCGCTCCAATCAAAGCTGGTACTGTTTAGAGTATCAGCTTTTTTGTTTTGTCCCGGTTAACATGCGGCCGCGGCAGACGCGGCCCGGAGAGGATGTGAGGAAAGGTATGCAGCTTTTGCGGACAAGAGCGGAGGGCCGCGTCGGCCTAATCGACGAAGTGCGGGGCTTTGCGATATTGTGTATGGTCGTGTACCACGGCGTTTATGATTTTTTGGTGTTGTTCGACGTGGACTTCCCGTTTTTCTTCAGCCCGCTGATGAACGGGGTGCGGGACTTGTTTGCGGCCGCGTTTGTCTTCATTTCCGGCACGGCCTGCCGCTATTCGCGGAACAATCTGCGGCGCGGTGCGCTCTGCTTCGGCCTTGGCTTGGCCATGACGGTGTTCACACTGGCGTTTGTGCCCGACGAGCGCATCTGGTTCGGCATCCTGCACATGCTGGGCGTTTCGATGATGCTGTTCGGCCTGTTCGGACGTGTGCTCGACCGGCTGAGGCCCTGGCTGGGCCTTGTCGCCTGTTTCGTGTTGTTTTTTCTAACGTGGCATGTGGTGGACGGGTATCTGGGCCTCTTTGGGCTGCGGTTTGCGGAGCTGCCGCCGGCGTGGTACGAGACGGGATTCCTGTTCCCGCTGGGCTTTGTCGGGGATGGGTTTTATTCGGCCGATTTCTTTCCGCTGCTGCCCTGGCTGTTCATGTTTCTGGCCGGGGCCTACGCGGGGGTGTATTTGCGGCAAAACCGGCTGCCCGCGGGCTTTTATAAAACCCACAGCGCGCCGCTTGCGCTTGTCGGTCGCAATACGCTGCTGATCTATGTGCTGCACCAGCCGGTGGTGTATGGG
This sequence comes from uncultured Oscillospiraceae bacterium, assembly GCA_950097605.1. GTDB lineage: Bacteria > Bacillota > Clostridia > Oscillospirales > Ruminococcaceae > CATNEU01. The sequence goes on from CATNEU010000073.1 coordinate 1,877, forward strand.
ATATTGTGGCTGTTGTCCTCTATTGTGTAGTTTGCAGGAAACCCAATAAAAAAGCGTCGCTTTTTTATTGGGTTTCCTGTCTGTTGATTGACCTTCGGTATCCTTTTTTGCAATCCATTCAGCAGCCGTTGATGCATCACAAACAAAAAGCAGGCCCCTGACCAAACAGGGGCCTGCTTTGTTTTTATACATCCACAGTCGAACGGAAGCTGTCGTTGCGGCAGTTTTCAATATAGCCGAAGCGGTCGGCGGAGAATTTGGTCAGCCGGTCGAGCAGCGGCTGGTTGGCCTCGGGCAGCTCAAACAGCGCCCAGAGCGTCTCCGGCGGCAACAGGCGCGCGCTGGCGGCGCGCAGCATCATCGCATGGGGATGCACCCATGGGGCGACCGAGAAGTCCCAGCCGCCGCCCTGCAATGCGGGCTTTGCGTCCCGCAGCGCATAGTAGCAGGCCTTGCCGATCACGTCGTGCGGCGCGTAGCCCGCCGCGATGCAGAGGTCGGTCAAATAATTGTGGGTATAGGTATCCTGCGGGCTGAAATAGGCAATGAAATCATACCCCGATTCGGGAAGCTCGTCCGGCGCCGCAATCGTGGTCTCGTCGCCGCGCTTTTTGCCGGTTTCGCAGAGCACGCGCAGCAGCTTGTGCGGCCAGCTCTGCCGGTTGAACATCCGCGTGACATGCTCGAATTCCCGTGCCGACGCGGCGCGGGAAAGCACCAGCACGCGCGGCTGCCGCCGTTTGATCCGGATGCCGATCTTTTCGCAGACCGTCGTCAGGCGGTCGGCATAGGTGTCCTGTGAAAGCACGCTGCGGATGCCCAATAGCTGCGTTTTGCGGTAGGCGTGCTCGTCGGTGAACATCTTTTCCAAAAAGGCGCGGCAGGTATCGTCGTCGTCGGACGCGCATACGATGCCGCCGAACCGCCGCTCGATGCCGACGCTGTAATTGCTGAGCACCGGGGTGCCGCAGGCCAGCAGCTCGTATACCCGACGGGCAAACATCGTGGGGGAATCCTTGACGGTTGTGACGTTGATGCCCACACGGTAGCCCTTGTTGGCGATGTCGATGCGGCGCCCCGAAAGCGTGCCGCGCACATAGCCCGCAAGCTCTTCCGGAAAGCGCAGGCCGGGGTCGGACTCGCCCAAGTTGCGGTCGAAGATATCCAGGCCAAAGGGCGCGGCGAGCCGCAGCAGGCGCAGGCTGTCCGCGCCGCGCTCGGGGTAGCGGTTTTGATAAAAGGTACCCGAAAAGCAAACGCGGTTCGCCCGGCCCGTGAGGTTGCACACCGGGTTGTGAATCGCGGCGCTTGCAGCAAACGGCAGGCAGTACACCCGGTCGTGCCCAAGCGCCTCCCGGTAGCGGTCAAGCATATCGCTGTCGGTCGTGAACACCGTATCAAAAAAACGCGCGCTGCCGATAAAGTGCTCGAAGTGGACGGGGTCCTCCTTGCTCCAGAACACCGTAGGAATGCCGTAGGCTTTAAAGGCGCCGGTGATCTCGCGCAGCTCCTCGAGCATATTGGGGTTGTTGGTGGCAATTTTGCGACGGAACGCACCCGCGCTGCCCCGCCAGGCGGACTCCACCAGCAGGAAATCAATGTTATTCTGGCTCAGCACCGTGTGGTAGTTGGAAGGGGTGATCGGCACAAGGTTCGCTTCGCGGTTTAAACTGCTGTAGGTGAACTCATCGAGGATGCAGGCGATATTCAAGCTCTGCAGGCGACGGCGCTTCCGATGCGCGGAGACCGGTTTCAGGTGTGGTTTTGGTTCTTTGTCGATCTGGATCCGGAAGGTATCGCGGAGTTCGCATGGCGCCGAAATCTTCACCGCCACGCGGATGGTTTCCACCATGCTTGGGAAGGTGAAGTCCGCAGGCTGGTTTGCATCGGCATAGACGACATAGAGTTTGTGCGCGTTGTCGTAGGCAATGATGCAGAGCTTGGCACCCTGGAGGCAAACGCCGTCGCAATGAAAGGTGAAGCGATAGATATAGTCGTCGCTGATTTGCAGAATATTGGAGGAGGGCCGCAGCCCAAACGCAAGGTTGGGTTCTTGGTAGGACAGATAGGAATAAGCAGCGTCCTCCGTCAGGCGGAGCACGTCATCCTGCGCCGTCAATTTTTTGTTGTGGTACCAGGTGCCGGCGGCATATACAATTTCGAGATGGTCGCTGCCAGCGTCGGGCAGATCCGAAAGCGGGATGGCCCGCTTGTTTAGAAAACCGACAATGCTTTTCCTGAAATTCACATACCGCACCCCTTTCTATTTTCATCTAAATCACTAGTATTACTATACCCTATCTATGCGGCAAATGACAAGTGGACCGCTTTTTTTTGACCAAATGGAGATAGTTTGACATACAGTGCAGGTTCTTTTGCCGCTTCTGTACAAAAAGGCCCGCTGTGTGGCGGTTGGGCCATACAGCAGGCTTATTGGCGGCAAAATCGGTTTTAGAAACCGGTGGGAATTACGCTGGGTAGAAAAAAGAGAAGTTATCAACAGTTTCCACAATGTTTTCAACTATTTGTGGATATGTGAAAAACCTCGCGCGTTTTTCTGCGCATTTCCGCGGATGGGCAAAAAAATAGACGAGCAACGGGCTCGTCACAGATAAGGTAAGTATGGAGTTAATTATAAAGGAGGGGGGATTGACCGAGGACCGACAATCGTGTCCTCACAAATAGTATTATAACAGGTACTTGTGTCTCAATTATGAATATTGCAGAATTTTAAATCGTGCATATTTCATGATCTTTAGACCCTATTTGAACCAAGATTGTGTGTTTTAACGGTTTATTGTATCGTTTACAGACGATTTCGCAGTTGAAGAAAGAAATTTTGCAGGATTTGGCGGCATTCGGGTTCCAGAACCCCCGCGCGGATGAGAGGCCGGTGGTTGAACGGAAATGCATACAGATTCATCAGCGAGCCTAAGCACCCGGCCTTCTCGTCTGCCGCTCCGTATATAACATGGTCGATCCGGGCGTTTAGAATGGCGCCGGCGCACATCGGGCAGGGCTCCAGCGTGACGAACAGTTCACAGCCCGACAACCGCCAGTTTCCCGTGCGGCGGCAGGCGGCGTCGATTGCAACAATCTCGGCATGATGCAGCGCATTTCCCTGCGCCTCCCGGGTGTTGCAGCCCGCGCCGATGATCTCGTTTTCACGCACAACGACCGCGCCGACCGGGATGTCCCCGGACGGCAGCGCTTTCTGGGCAAGCTGCAGCGCCTGCCGCATAAAGTATTCCTCACGTTCGCCATACCGCATGGCGCCGAAATCAGGGGTTTGCATCGAGGCCGCCTCCTTTCCAAAGCGCTGCCGTCCGCAGAAGGCCTCCCGCCCAATTGCTTGGAGGGAGGCCGTGCCTATCCATTTGCATACACAGTCGGTCATTGCCAGAGACGCAGCGAGCCGATGGTGGAGAACACGAAGATCGCCACAGCCACCAGCAGGCAGAGGCTGGAGAAAAACGCGCGGTATTTCTCGCCGGTGCAAAGCTGCGTCTTTTTGTGATTGACGCAGAACATATTTTTGCGCGACCGCGTTAGGAATATCACGCAGAAGAGGCCGATGATGAGATAGACCAGCAGCACAATATTGTTGAACAAAATCATGCCCGACTGGGAAACAGCGCCCGATTCAGACATGGCGACCAATGCACTGTCCACCGCGACCGAGAGCGCGTTGTTGACAAAATGGATCAGGATACCTGTCCAGATCGAACCGGTCAGCAGCACAAAATAGCCGATGACGAGGCCCATGATAAAAGCGTTGATGCCCTGGGGTATATTTTCGTGCATCAGCGCAAAGAGGGATGCCGACAGGACCAGTGCAAATCCGTCCCCATAGCGCCGCAGCGACTGCATGATCATCCCGCGAAACGCGAACTCCTCCAAAAGCGCGGGCGTGATGCAGACGTTAATGAAATACAGAACAAATGCAAATCCTCCCTGCGGTGCTGTGAAACTCGGGCTGGTGGCCGTTACCCCCACGCTCGAAAACAGCGAGGAGACCGTGCTGGAACAAAACAGTCCAACCACCGAGGCGCCCAGCGCCACGCCGACGCCCGGCAGCGCCAGCCCGAGCTCGGGCTTTTTGGCAGGAAAGGCCGTGCGCAACGGCATCTTGATAATTCCCATGGCCACGACGAACGGCACAAACATGGTAATGCTGTACAACACAAACTGCATGAGCTGCTGTAGGTAAACCGGCGCGTTGACATGCCCAGAGGGCAGAATGGTGATTTGCGGAAAAACAGCGTAGAAAAAATAGACGATGGGGGTGCGCAGCAGCGCGGGGAGCACGGTCGCCAGAATAAACGCGAGGCCGATGGCCATTGCGTTCTGGCGCAGGCTCTGCCGTTCGGTCTGCCGTGGGGACGCAGGTACCAAGCCGAGGCCCGGAATAAAGGTATAGCTGTTTTCCTCCTGCGAAATATCGGAATATTGGTCGCTGAACGGGCTGGCCGGAGCAAACGGCCTGGACGGCCGGTCCCCTGCGGCATGCGGCCCGTGGCGGCCCCGGCCCCACGGGCTGGACGCAGGCGTCCTGCCGGGGTCCACATCGCGCGCGCCGTGCGGATCGTCTTTGGCGCCGCGCTCTGGATCAAACATCTGCATAGTTTACACCTCTTTAATACGGAAAACTGCCGGCTGCCGCCGCGGCGCGCAGCGCCCGGGTCCGCGACGAGGCCGTCCCGGCGGTGGAGATATATCCCGGCAGTTGGATGGTTACATAAAAAAGCCACAAAGCGGCGCGGCGCATCGAAAAGATGCGGTACGCGCCTGCTTTTGACAAAATTTATTATAGCAGACAGTTTCCGGGGCAATCAAGGGCGAATGCGTGAATAATGCAAACAAATCATGACGGGTCTATGGACATGCACCCATCCGCGCCTTTGGACGCTGCTTAAATGCCGCGGCGGCGTTTAGCGCGCCGCGCTTTCGTCCGGCGCCGGCTCCGGCACATAGTCGACAATGTCGCCTATGTTGCAGTGCAGCGCCGCGCAGATGCGCTCCAATACAGACAAGGAGACCGGTTCGTTTTTGCCCATGCGCGCCAATGTGCTGGGGCTAATGCCGATCAGCTCTTTTAAATCCATTTTTTTCATGCCCTTATCAATCAACAGCTTCCACAAACCGTTATACGACAATGCCATACCAACACCTCTTTATTTGCAGTATAGCAATTAATTTGATATGTCGCAATTTTATTATAGATAGTCGAAGTTTATGGTTGACAAACTATATATGTACTATTATAATATAGATACGTAAATGCGTATTTTATATATGTAAAAGTATATATTCTTAGAGGTGTAAATTTTTTGTGAACGATTGTTTTTTGATGTATCTATTTTTTCATTTGTCGCTCGGGCCGCGACGGGCCCATCCTTTTTTGTGAGAAAAAAGGATGC
>CATNEU010000074.1 GCA_950097605.1 uncultured Oscillospiraceae bacterium
CACAGGCAACTTCCAACTCAACCAGCTTTCGGGGCCGGTCGGCGTGGCGACGGCGATTGGTGAGGCGGCCGGCATGGGTCTGATGAACTTTTTAAACATCGTGGCGTTTATTACAATCAACATCGGCGTATTCAACTTGCTTCCGCTGCCGGCGCTTGATGGCGGGCGGCTGGTGTTTTTGATCATCGAGGGGATCCGCAGAAAGCCGATTAAGCCCCAATATGAGGGCTGGGTGCATCTGGCAGGCCTTGCGCTGCTGATGCTGTTGATGGTGTTTGTGACGTTTAACGATATCATGCGAATCTTTAAGGGGTAGGGTGCTATGGAGAACAGAACGGTAAGACCGGTGCGGGTTGGCGGGCTGCAGCTAGGCGGGACCGGCCACATTGCAATCCAGTCGATGCTCAACGTGCCGGCCGAAGATGTGCAGGGCAATGTGGCGCAGGCGAAACGGCTGGCACAGGCGGGCTGTGAAATCGTCCGTGTGGCGGTGCCCGACCGGGAGAGCGTGCGGCTTGTTGACGCGATCAAAAACGCCGTGGATATCCCGCTTGTGGCGGATATCCACTTCGACTACCGGCTCGCGCTTGCCTGCGTGGAAGCGGGCGTGGATAAAATCCGCATCAACCCCGGCAACATCGGCGGGGACGACCGGGTTAAGCAGGTTGTGGATGCCTGCGGGGCCAAAGGAATTCCCATCCGCATCGGCGTCAACAGCGGTTCTCTCGAGAAAAACATCCTGGCCAAATACGGAAGCCCCACGCCGGAGGCGATGTGCGAGAGCGCGCTGTACCATGTGTCGTTGCTCGAAAAATTCGGCTTTGCGGATATCGTCCTTTCCATCAAGTCCTCGAATGTGGCGAATATGGTCGCGGCCTACCGCCTGGTGGCGGAAAAAACCTCTTATCCGCTGCATCTGGGTGTGACAGAGGCGGGCACCGAGCGCATGGGAATCATCAAATCGAGCATTGGCATCGGTTCCCTGCTGCTCGATGGCATCGGCGAGACCATCCGCGTGTCGCTGACGGCGGACCCGGTGCGCGAGATTGCGGCGGCGCAGGATATTTTGAAAGCGCTGGGCCGCTTCGACAAAGGCGTGCGCATCATATCCTGTCCGACCTGCGGCCGCACCAAAATCGACCTGATCTCGCTTGTCAACCGTGTGGAAAAGGCACTTGCCGGCTGCGACAAGCCGATTACCGTCGCCGTGATGGGCTGCATTGTCAACGGTCCCGGAGAGGCCAGGGAGGCCGATATCGGGATCGCAGGCGGGGACGGCTGCGGTCTGCTGTTCAAAAAGGGCGAGGTCATCCGCAAGGTGCGGGAGGAGGAGCTGCTGGAGCAGCTATTGAAAGAAATAGAACAGATGTAGGGGCCAGGCCGTTTTCGATGGAGGAAAACGGCCTGGTTTTGTGTTTTGACGCTCGGGGCACGACAGGCCAGCCTATTTATAAAAAGGCTGTAAAAATATCTTTTTTAATCTATAGATTCATCTGAATTTTGGTTTGTCGCTCGGGCCGCGACGGGCCCATCCTTTTTGGCACAGCCCAAAAAGGAAGCAAAAAAGCTGGCCAAGGGGGCTAACGGGCCCCTCCAATTGACTGTACGCCGTACATAGCGCGGCAAAGGGCGACGGTGTAGCGGTCGCGGGATGGTTGCATGTGGGTCGGGAGCCCTGCCCCCTTCGCAATCCCCGGTCCAAAAGGGAAGCTAAACTGATGGAAAAAGGCTTGCTGTAAAAGAGAGGAACTGTATCAATAGGCTCTCCCTTGCAGGAAACCTTCTCTAAGCATCCCCACTTGGGTACGGCTGGGGATTGTTAAGGGGCGCGTCTTCCGACCCAAGATCGCACTTCCCGCGACCGCTGCGCCGTCGCCCTTTGCCAGTCCGAATACGGCGTAGAGTCAAATGGAGGAAGGTAGCGGCACCCCTTAACCAGATTTTTGCATCCTTTTTGTCTGTCAAAAAGGATGGGCCCGTCGCGGCCCGAGCGACAAACTAAAAATAGATGAATCTAAGGTTAAGGAGAACCAAGCAAAAAAGATCGGCCCGTCGCGGCCTGCGCGACAAATGAAAAGCTAGATGAATAAAAAAGAAAAACCGATTCAGAAAATGGTCCATTCTCTTTTCCCCACTGTAAAAACAGTTTTTGTTTTTACAGCAGTTACCCCCTTGAGCCCGCGGGGCGAATGATGGTATACTATATCGTACACGATATCCCCTGCCGGCAAATCACCGCAGGGGAGGCGTCACAGTAAGTAACAGTAAAGCGGTGAACAGATTGCATAAAAAGCTATTTTCCGAACTCTTCGCGCCGTTTCTGGCGGACGGCGCATTCCCGGAGGCAATCACAGGCGGAGAGGTGCTCTGCATCGAGATGGACAAAGACGCAAGACAGCTTGTGGTCACGGTTGTTTTGCAGTCGCCGGTATCCAAAAGCATGCTGGCGGACGCCGAAAAGGCGCTTGCGCAGTCCATGCGGCTCACCAAGTGCCGGTTTGCCCCCAAATATACGCCCGACCGCTTCACGGCGGCCTATTTTGGGGAGCTCGTGGAGGAACTCCGCCGTCGCGGGCTGTGCATCAACGGCTTTTTCGACAATGCGGACGCCATGTTTTCCGATGGGCTTCTGACCGTCAAGCTCGCGCACGGCGGCTATGATCTGCTCAAGGAGATGCGGGTGCCGGAGGAGCTGGTGCGCATTGTTTCGGAGGAATTTTCCAGGACGATAGAGGTCGCGTTCGAGGGCTGCCTGTCGGTCAGCGAGCAATCCAAGACCTATCAGAATTCGATGAAGCAGGCGCGCGCTGAAAATAACGCGGTGCGGCAGCAGGTGGCTGAGCAGGTCAAATCAGCCGGACCGGCGGGCGGCGCGAAGGCAAAAACCGCCAAGGTGCTGTTTGACGCTTCGGATATGCCGATCGAGACCCAGAGCATGTCGGTTGTCATGGGCAAGGCGATCAAGCAAAAGCCGATAGCGCTCGATGAGGTGGACGCCGAGTCGGGCCGCGTCTGTGTTTGGGGCGACGTGTTTTCGGTTATCCGCCGCGAGACGCGCGACGGCAGCAAGGCGATCTTCTCAATTGATTTTACCGATTACACCAGCTCCAACACGATCAAAACAATCTGCGAAATCGACAAGTGCGCGCAAATCGAATCAATCAAAACCGGGGATACCATCGTTGTGCGCGGCGAGGCGAGCTATGATAAATACGACCGCGAGGTCTCCATTCGTCCCTATGATATCTGCAAGGTCAAAAAGCTCGAGCGCAGGGACGAAAGCCAGGAGAGACGGGTGGAGCTGCACTGTCATACCAATATGTCTGCAATGGATGCGATGACCGGCGCCGACAAGCTTGTAAACCGCGCCTTCGGCTGGGGCCATAAGGCGATTGCGATCACCGACCACGGCGTTGCGCAGGCGTTCCCCGACGCGATGAACGCCGTGGAGGCGATTGAGAAAAAGGGCGGGGAATTCAAAATTATCTACGGCCTGGAGGCCTATTTTGTCAACGACAGCGTCGACGTTGTCAGCGGCGACAAGCCGCAGCCGTTCGACGGCGAATTCATCGTGTTTGACCTTGAGACGACCGGGCTTTCCGCCGCGACCGAACGAATGACCGAAATCGGCGCGGTGCGGATGGTCGGCGGCGAGATCAAGGAGGAGTTCAACACCTTCGTCAACCCGGGCAAGCCCATCCCGGCCAAAATCACCGAGCTGACCGGCATCACCGACGAGATGGTGGCGGACGCGCCGAGTGAGGAGGAGGCGCTGCGCGCGTTCTATGCGTTTGCGGGGGATGGCGTGCTGATCGCGCACAACGCACCGTTCGACACCGCGTTTGTGCGGGCCGCCGCGGGCCGCCACGGTATGGAATTTGGGTTTACCTACATAGACACCGTACCGTTGAGCCGCAGCCTGCTGCCCACGCTGCGCAACCACAAGCTGAACACCGTCTCGGCGCACCTCAAGCTGCCCAAGTTCAACCACCACCGCGCAAGCGACGATGCGCGCGCGCTGGCGCTGATTTACGGCAAGCTCTGCGAGATGATGCGAAGCGAAAAGGGCATTGCAGATATCTGCGAGATCAACACGGCGCTGGGTGCGGGGGATCCCCGGAAAATTCGCCCCTATCACCAGATTATCCTTGTGAAAAACCAAGTTGGGCTGAAAAATTTATATAAACTGATCTCCAAATCCCATCTCAACTATTTTTTTAAAAAACCGCGGATTCCCAAAAGCGAGCTGGTCCGCCACCGCGAGGGGCTGCTTGTCGGCAGCGCCTGCGAGGCCGGCGAGCTGTACCAGGCCGTGCTGGCCGGCCGGCCCTGGAGCGAGCTGTGCAGCCTCGCCAAGTTCTATGATTATCTGGAAATCCAGCCGACCGGCAACAACGAGTTCATGATCCGCAACGGCATCGTGGATTCCGAGGAGCGCCTGCAGGAGCTCAACCGCACGATTGTCAAGCTTGGACAATCGACCAACCGGCCAGTCGTCGCGACCTGCGACGTGCACTTTATGGACGAGCGGGACAGCGTGTTCCGCCAAATCCTCATGGCGGGCCAGGGCTTTTCCGACGCGGATTTCCAGCCGCCGCTGTTTTTCCGCACCACCGAAGAGATGCTTGCGGAATTCGCCTACCTGGGCGCGGAAAAAGCGCGCGAGGTGGTGATCGAAAATCCGAACCGTATTGCCGATATGGTGGAAAAAGTGCGGCCGATTCCAAAGGGCACCTATACGCCGACCATCGAAGGCGCGGAGGAGGATCTGCAGCGCATCACCTGGGCGCGCGCCAAAGAGGTGTATGGCGACCCGCTGCCCGAAATCGTCTCCAAACGGCTGGATCGGGAGCTCGGCTCGATTGTCAAGCATGGCTTCTCGGTGCTGTATATCATCGCCCAGAAGCTGGTGGCCAAGAGCGAGGAGGACGGCTATCTCGTCGGCAGCCGCGGCTCGGTCGGTTCATCGTTTGTCGCGACGATGGCGGGCATCTCGGAGGTCAACCCGCTCGCGCCGCACTATGTCTGTCCGCAGTGCAAACATTCAGAGTTCATCACCGACGGCTCGGTCGGCTCGGGCTTCGACCTGCCGGTGAAAAACTGCCCGAACTGCGATATCCCGATGACCCAGGACGGGCACGACATCCCGTTCGAGACCTTTCTGGGCTTCAACGGCGACAAGGCGCCCGATATCGACCTGAACTTTTCGGGCGAATACCAGTCCAACGCGCACAAGTACACCGAGGAGCTGTTCGGCTCCCAGAACGTGTTTAAAGCCGGCACAATCGGCACGGTTGCGCAGAAGACGGCCTATGGCTATGTGAAAAAATACCTCGACGAGCGCGGCCGGGTGGTGCACAAGGCCGAGGAAAACCGTCTGACGCTGGGCTGCACCGGCGTCAAGCGGACGACAGGACAGCACCCGGGCGGCATGGTGGTTGTGCCGAGCGAATACGAGGTGTACGATTTCACGCCGGTGCAGCATCCGGCGGACAGCGCCGAGAGCGGCGTTGTGACCACCCACTTCGACTTTCACTCGCTGCACGATACGATTCTCAAGCTCGATATACTGGGGCACGATGTGCCGACCCTCTATAAGCATCTCGAAACGCTCACGGGCGTCAAGATTGCGGATGTTCCGATGAACGACGAGAAGGTGATCAGCCTGTTCACGAGCACCGAGGCTTTGGGGGTCACGCCCGAGGATATCGACAGCCTGACCGGCAGCTTTGCGCTGCCCGAGATGGGCACCAGCTTTGTGCGGCAGATGCTGATTGACGCGCAGCCCAAAGCATTTGCCGACCTATTGCAGATATCGGGCCTTTCGCACGGCACCGACGTCTGGCTCGGTAACGCGCAGGACCTTATCAAAAGCGGCACCTGTACGATTTCGGAGGTCATCGGCACGCGCGACAGCATTATGACCTATCTGATGCACAAGGGCCTCGATCCCAGCATGGCGTTCCAGATTATGGAGATCACGCGAAAGGGCAAGGCGACCAAGCTGCTGACCGAGGAGCACATAAACGCCATGAAAGAGCACGATGTGCCCCAATGGTATATCGACAGTTGTATGAAGATTAAATACATGTTCCCCAAGGCGCACGCGGCGGCCTACTTGATTGCGGCAATCCGCCTGGGCTGGTATAAAATCTATCATCCGCTCGCGTTTTACGCGGTGTTCTTTACGGTGCGCGGCGGAGACTTTGACGCGGAAAGCGCTGTCCGGGGCCGCAGCGCGGTGCAGCTCAAAATGAAAGAGCTCAAAAGCAAGGGCAACGAGCGAAGCGCCAAGGAGGAGGAGCAGTATGCCACGTTGCAGGTTGTCAATGAGATGATGGCCCGGGGCTTTTCGTTCTTGCCGGTTGATCTGTACAAATCCACGGCGACGATGTACGCGCTGGAGGATGGGAAAATCCGTCTGCCGTTTACGGCGCTCAAGGGGCTTGGAGAGTCCGCAGCGAAGGGATTGGAAAAGGCCGGAAAAGAAGGGCCGTATATCTCGGTGGACGAGGTCTCCACGCGCTCGGGCGCTTCCAAAGGCGTGATTGAGATTCTGGAAAACGCCGGAGCGCTCGAAGGACTGCCCAAAACCAGTCAAATGACGTTCTTTTAGCCGGTGAACCCTCGGAAAATATATCCAAGGAGTATAGATAAGATATGGATATCCAAAATGTTGAAACCCTGCTGCGCGAGGTGATCGAGTCGGGCGCGCTCAAAAAGCTGGTTCTCAGCAAGAGTTCGGACAAATCGGTCAAAAAGCTCGAAGCGCGGCTCGTCTCGATCGCGGACAACGTCAAGGTGCAGTGTACGCGGTACGCGGCGGACAACAAGGCATTGCACGAAAACTTGTCTGTGGAACAAGCGCCCGGCAGATTGTCGGCGCTGTTTCAAACCACCTTTGCCCAGTGCAACCTGCTCACAACCTGCGGCGACTGCGAATGGAAGCGCAGCAAAAAGGGCGCGATTCACAGCGCGGGCCGCATCCAGGGCCTGGAGAGCGCACAGCCCGCCGTGCAGGCGCACAACCGCGCGAAGCGGTATCTACTGCCGGAGAATCAGCCGGTGCCGTTTCTGGTCGCGCTCGGCGTGACCGATAAAGACGGCCGGGTGTTTGATAAAAAGCGCGCGAAGTTTGTGCAGATCAACCGGTTTTTAGAGATGGTGCGGGACGCGGCGGACAGCCTGCCTGCCGCGGGGACGCTGCGCATCATTGACCTCTGCTGCGGCAAGAGCTACTTGACGTTTGC
>CATNEU010000075.1 GCA_950097605.1 uncultured Oscillospiraceae bacterium
GATCTGTCGGTGTTTCCGCTGTACGATCCCGACTATGCGTCGCGCACGTATGTTGCCGACGAATACGCACAGCGTATCACCCAACCGTTTTGGCTGGGCAACGTGATCTATAACGAGATCGCTTTGGCGGCGCATACCCCAATATTAACCGCAGCCGAAAGGGGATTTTGAGATATGCACACCCAAAAAGCACCCGCTATTATCAACATTTACAACTTTGTCCGCAAGAGCGTCTATCCAAACGGCAAATTCATGCAGGGCGATTTTCAAACGGTATTGGAGCAGCTTGAAACCTGCAAACAGTACGGCCTGCCGGTCACCTTTGCACTGAAATACGACGCGCTGGTTGACCCGCACTACCAGACCCTGCTCAAAGAGAGATTGGACGATTGCGATGAAATCGGCGTTTGGTGGGAGATTGACCGCACCCTTTGCGAGGCGGCCGGCGTCCGCTGGAAGGGGGGCGGCGAATACTCGCTGCATGTGAGCGTTGCACAGTCGATCGGCTACACGCCGGAGGACCGTATCAAAATGATCGACGTATATATGCGGGATTTCAAGGCCGTCTTTGGCTGCTACCCCACCTCGGTCAGCTCGTTTGTAATGGACATTATCAGCTATACGCATTTTAAAGAACGGTACGGTGTGGTTGCGGCGGGGCTCTGCCGCGACCAGATCGGCGTGGATGGTTTCACGCTCTGGGGCGGCTATTTTGGACAGGCCTACTACCCAAGCCGCCAAAACGAGTATATGCCCGCGCAGACACGGGAACAGCAGCTCGATCTGCCGGTTTTCCGCCTGCTTGGCCCCTGCCCGCTCTATAACTTTGAAGATGGCCTGCGCCCAGGCTGCCACGGCGTTTTCACAATGGAACCCGTTGCGGAGTACGGGCAGCGGGAAACCACGGTGGACTGGTATCTGCGCCAGCTCACCTGCCAGCCCACGCTGGGCTTTTCCTATCTGCAGGCCGGGCAGGAAAACACCTACCTCTGGGAGCTCATGCGCACGGGATATGCGTTGCAAATTTCCAAAATCGCCGCGCTGGCCGCGTCGGGGAAGGCGCGCGTGGAGACGCTCTCGGAAACCGGCAGATGGTATGCCCAAAAATACCGGCTCACGCCCCCGACGACCATTGCCGCACCCTGCGACTGGAACCCGGCAAACGGCTTGCAGACGCTCTGGTATGAAAGCCGCTTTTACCGCACAAGCTTCCTCTGGGACCAGCATGTTTTCTCGATCCGCGACCTGTTTGTATTCCATGAGGACTATGCTTCGCGCTATCTGGAAGGCTCGTTCGATGGGGACGAGAGCGTTTTCGATACGCTGCCGGTTCTGGACGCCCACTATTGGAAAACCGAACAGGTCCCCCGTCCAAACATCACGCTTGTGCATGCGGACAGCCTGCGGCCCTTGCGGGTTTCGGACCCTGTGTTTGAAACCGTGGGAGAAGGCGAATACCATATCTCGTTTGCTGTGGAAGGCGGCGCCTTTCTGCACATCCGCTGCCGGGAGGACGGCATGCAGTTCGGGATGGACGGCGCGCAGCCCGATTGGGCGCTTTTCTGGAACACGCTGCCGGTCCTGGAGGCGCTGCACCCCGACAGGCTGGATTGCCGCCACGAGGGCTTTTCTTACTCTGTATATGCAGAGCAGGGCGTGTTCGCAGGCGCGGCAGAGGGGGCGGTGACAGTCACCCCGCAGGAAAATGGAATCCGGCTGCGTCTCACCGGCCGGCAGCCTGTGCAGCCGGATGCTTTCCTATCGGAGGCCTATCGGGCCGCACCCGCTTCCATCGACGACTATATACCGGCTTACCGGCGCGCGCCGGCCGGGCCGCGCTGCGCGCCGCTCGCCTTCCAGCCGGTTGTCACGCCGGAAATTGCGCTGACCAAGCCGGGAGAATCCGCCGTCTTCACGCTGGAAAACCCCAACCCGGGCGGTGAAATCCGCTACACCACCGACGGCAGCACACCGGATGAAAACGCGGCTTTATATACCGGTCCGGTTGCACTCTCGCATACGGGGACGCTGCAGGCAGTCTGCATCGTGCCGGGGCGGCGGCCCAGCCGCGTTACGCGCGCCGCGCTCTACCAGAGCCATCCGTTTGCCGCGATCCGCTCCGAGACGGCGTTTTCCACAAACCCGGCCTATAACCGGGACGGCGCGCGCAGCCTCATCGACGGGCGCAAGGGCTCTACCGACTATGCCTGCGGCGCCTGGCTGGGCTGCCTGACCAACCTGGAGGCGACCGCCGACCTCGGCGAGCCGCGCACGCTGCATGCGGCGTCGATCGGCTGCCTGCAAGCCACCAGACAGTGGATTTTCTTTCCACAATACGCCGAATTCGCCATATCCGAGGACGGCGAGACCTTCACCCCGGTGGGCCGGGCGGAAATCAAACAGACCGACCCGGTTTCGGAAATATCGGCACAGCAGCTACAAGTGGAATTTGCGCCGGCCAAAGCGCGGTACCTGCGCGTGTTTGTGCGCAACAACGACGCCAACCCGCCGTGGAGCCATGTGCCCGGCCTCTCCCCTTCGTTTATGTTTTTAGACCAGATCACCGCCGAATAGCGGGCCGTTTGGTCTCCCGGTTGGAACCCCAAAACGTCTGTGCGTTTTGGGGTTCTTTTTTCTAGTATAAGCCGGCCGTTTCCCGTTTTTCATTTGCTATTCTCCCTTGTCGCGGGAGCTGTGCAAGCCAAAGCAGTCTTTTTCCCGCAAACCGGCACATCCGGTCGTTGCGCCGCATATACTGGTAGGGGCGAACTGCCCGCCGCCCCCAGACCCGCATAAGG
Source organism: uncultured Oscillospiraceae bacterium (assembly GCA_950097605.1). Taxonomy (GTDB): domain Bacteria; phylum Bacillota; class Clostridia; order Oscillospirales; family Ruminococcaceae; genus CATNEU01. The sequence goes on from CATNEU010000075.1 coordinate 2,799, forward strand.
AGGAACGCTGCAATGGAACAAACAATGCTGCGATGCAGACTTTCCGATGCAAAATACCACTATACCGGCTGCCGGGTTGGCCTGCAGAACCGGCGGCTGCTGTTTACCGGGTCGTCGCTCCGGCCGTTCGGCATCGACTTGCACGAAATCGAGGGGATCTCTTTCCGCCCAAAGCGCAGAGGCTTCGAGGTGCTCGTCTGCTTCGAGCGGGACTTCAAAGAACGCAAGCTTGTATGCACGCTGCGCAAGGCGGATAAGGATCTGCTGCTTTCGATGCTGCATTCCGCCGGGCTGCCGCAAAGCCGCTGCTGGAAGCCCGAGAGCTTCGACAACGTACCCTATTGCACACTGTAAAAAAGCGATGCTTTTTGTTGCGTCTATGGGCTGGAAGCCTGCGGCTTTCCCTCGGGCAATCAAAACAGCCGCTGCACAAGCCGGTTTGCAACATAAACCCTTACATCATTTTGCTTGTAAACGAGCGTTGTGCAGCGCGTATTCGCATCGTCACGGAAACCATATGCAACGGACGAATCCACCCGAAAAACCGCGATTTTGCATTGACAGGGCGTGTAAATCGTGCTAAACTAAAATCCAGTTGAATCGTATGATCCTAAACCGATGAAGCGAAAAGGGCCCTTTTCAAAAGCACAGCGAGCCGCGCCAGTGCAAGGCGGTATGGAGGGAACGGCCTGTTGGGTCGCCGAGGGCGGAAGGAAAACGCAGGCCCCCCTGCGCGAGTAATGTCCGACGTTTCGCCAGCGTTAACCGGGCGTGGAGTGTGTTGGCATCTCCAGCAATCGAGAGGGTGCTTTCCCGCTATGGGAAGCGCCAAGTAAGGTGGTACCGCAGGCTGATATCAGCGCCTGTCCTTGCAGTAGGACGGGCGCTTTTTATTTTTTATATTGTATACAAGTAAATCCGGTGCATACAAAGGAGGCATCCCCTATGGCAGAAAAACTCATTATGGGCAACGAGGCCATCGCGCTCGGCGCAATCCGCGCGGGTGTAAACGTCGTCTCGGGCTATCCCGGCACCCCGTCGACCGAGGTGCTCGAAACCATCGCGAAGCACAACCCCGGCGACATCTATGTCGAATGGTCGGTCAACGAAAAAGTGGCGCTGGAGGTCGGCGCGGGCGCGGCCTATACAGGCGCCAGAACACTTGTTACCATGAAGCAGGTGGGCCTGAATGTTGCGAGCGACCCGCTCATGAGCCTTGCCTATATCGGCGTCAAGGGCGGCATGGTGATCCTTGTTGCGGATGACCCGGGCCCGATTTCCTCCCAGACCGAGCAGGACACCCGGCATTTCGCCGCGTTCGCCAACCTGCCGGTATTCGACCCAACCACGCCCGAGGAAGCCTACGAAATGATTGGCGAGGCGTTTGCCCTATCGGAACAATACGGCACGCCGGTATTGTTTCGGCCCACCACACGCGTCTGTCACGGCTGCGCACGGGTGGACGTGCGGGACGAGCGGGAACACCATATTGCGGAGGGCTTCGTAAAAGATGCCAAGTGGGTAATTTTCCCGCGGCTTTCCTATCAAAACCACATCCGCATCGAGGCGCTGCAAAAGACGCTTGCAGATGTTTTTTCCGCCTATCCGCGCAACGAGGTGAGCGGCAGCGGCGCCCGGGGCATTGTGGCGTCCGGCGTCTCCTATTGCTACACGAAAGAGGCCTTAAAAGACTTTAAAGACCCCTATAAGCTGTTTAAAGTTGCCACTGCCAACCCATTTCCCGATAAACTCGCCCTTTCGTTTTTGGAGGGGCTGGAGGAAGTCGTGGTCTATGAGGAGCTCGATCCGGTGATCGAGGAAAACCTCGTCAGGCTGTGTGGGAAATATGGCCTTGCCACCCGCATCCGCGGCAAACACACGGGGGACGCCCCCTATGCCGGCGAATACTCGGCCGAACAGGTCGCCGGTTCGCTCGCGGCATTCTTCGGCCATCCCAAAAAGGAGAAGCCGAAGCCGGACGCAAATGCGCCGGTTTTGCCGGTCCGCCCGCCCGTGCTCTGCGCGGGCTGCCCGCACCGCGCCTCGTTTTATGCTGTTAAAACCGCCATGAAGGGGCAGAAAGCCGTTTTCACTGGCGATATCGGCTGCTATACGCTCGGCAACGCCAAACCGCTCGACATGGTGGATACCTGCCTGTGCATGGGCGCGGGCATCACGATTGCACAGGGGCTGCACCGCAGCGAACCGGACGCCCGGCACATTGCCTTCATTGGGGACTCCACTTTTTTCCACACCGGTATCCCCGGCGTCATCAACGCCGTTTACAATGAAACCGACATCACCGTGGTGGTGCTCGACAACAGCACAACCGCTATGACCGGCCACCAGCCGCATCCCGGCACCGGCAAAACCATGATGGGCGACCTCAGCCAAAAGGTGGACATTGCCGGAATTCTGGCGGCCTGCGGCGTTTCCCATATCGACAAATGCAACCCGCTGGCGCTGGACAGTGCGGTCGAAACCGTGAAACGCGCCGTGGCGCATCCAGGTGTTTCGGCTGTGATCTTTGAAGCGCCCTGTATCGCGCTGTTTAAACCGGCGCAGACGCTGCGGGTTTCGGACGCCTGCATCGGCTGCAAAAAGTGCATTCGTGAAATCGGGTGCCCCGCGCTGGCGGCAGAGGGAAAAACCGTGCGTATCGAGCCGTCGCTCTGCTATGGCTGCGGGCTGTGCGCGCAAATCTGCCCGGTGGGCGCAATTGGAGGGGACGAAAAATGAAGCTGAACTGTTTACTTGCGGGCGTTGGCGGACAGGGTACGGTGCTCGCCTCCAAAATTCTTGCACAGAGTGCAATCGACGAGGGTTGCATGGCCCGCACAAGCGAGACCATCGGCATGGCCCAGCGCGGCGGCTGCGTGGTCAGCCATGTGAAAATCGGGGAGGACTGCTTTTCCCCTTCCATAGCGGCCGGCGGCGCCGACCTGCTGATCGGCTTTGAACCCGCCGAGGCGGTGCGCAACCTGTCGTTTTTGAAGCCGGACGGCTGCGCGGTCGTCAGCGCCAAGGCGATCAAACCCGTCACTTCTTCGCTTTCGGGGGACGCCTATTCGTCTGACGGCATGCTTGCCTATCTGAAAGGTACCGTCCGTCGGCTGGTCGTCGTAGATACCGAGACGCTTTGCGCGGAGGTCGGCAATGCCAAAACGCTGAACATCATCCTGCTGGGCGCCGCCCTCGGCGCGGGGCTCCTGCCGTTTTCCAAGGAGACCCTCCTGCGCACCATCCAGGGGCACTTGCCCGAAAAAATATGGGCAGTCAACCGCCGGGCGCTCGAGGCCGGCATTGCCTCGCAGCCGTCGTATATTTCTGAATAGCCCAATCTGATCCCATAGAAAAGGTGGTTTGCATACTATGAGTACCATGGACAGCCGGCAGTTTGAACTGCTGCAGAGCCTGCTGCGCAGAGTGGCCGGCGGCTCCCCGTTTTACCAGCAAAAGTTCGCACAGATCGGTCTGCTGCCGGAGGACATCCGGACACCCGCAGATTTTGAAAAGCTGCCGTTTACAACCAAGGAGGAACTGCGGGACGCCTATCCGCTGCACCTGCAAGCCGTGCCCGACGAAGAGATCGTGCGCATCCACTCTTCCTCCGGCACAACCGGCAGACCGGTGATTATCCCCTACACCGCAAAGGACGTGGAAAACTGGGCGGTCATGTTTGAGCGCTGCTACCGCATGGCGGGCATTACGAACAAAGACCGCATCCAGATCACGCCGGGCTACGGCCTCTGGACGGCGGGCATCGGCTTCCAGGCCGGCGCCGAACGGCTGGGCGCAATGGCCATTCCGATGGGCCCCGGCAACACCGAGAAGCAATTGCAAATGCTCGTGGATTTGCGGTCCACCGTGCTTGGCGCAACCTCGTCCTACGCGCTGCTGCTGGCCGAACAGATTGAAAAACGCGGTCTGCGGGATCAAATCCGTCTCAAAAAGGGAATCATTGGTTCCGAGCGCTGGGGCGACAAGATGCGCACGCGCATCAAAAACGAGCTTGGCATCGAGCTCTACGATATCTACGGCCTCACCGAGATTTACGGGCCGGGGATCTCGATTAGCTGCAAGGCGGAATCCGGTCTGCACTATTGGAACGACCATCTCTACTTCGAGATCATCGACCCCAAAACCGGCGAGGTGCTGCCGGACGGCGAGCCTGGCGAGCTTGTCATCACCACGCTGACCAAGGAGGGCGCGCCGCTGATTCGCTACCGCACCCGCGACCTCACCCGCCTGCTGCCCGGCGCGTGCCCCTGCGACTGCTCCTATCC
>CATNEU010000076.1 GCA_950097605.1 uncultured Oscillospiraceae bacterium
GAAAACCGAAAATAAGGTCCCATGTTTCAGGACGATAAAGAGCCATGTGCAGCCAAACGGCTGCACATGGCTCTTTGTCTACTGGGGAAGCCGCCGTTTTGAAAGGGAAATTAAAAAATCTCCCAATAGGCGGCGCTGTAGGGCGGAAGCTCGCTGCCGCCGCCGAAATCGTGCACCTCGCCTGTGAGCAGGTCTCGGGCGCGGCCGGCGTTCGCATTGAAATGCGCGGAGAACGGCTGTGCGTCGGCGTTGATCGCCACGAGAACGCGGTCCGCGCCGATTGCGCGTTCAAAAACGCACTGTTTGTTCGTCAGCAGCAGGCTTTCAAACCCGCCGTAGCAGAGCGCCCGGCTGTTTCGGTGCGCCTGCGCACAGGCGGCGATCCAGGCGGTCAGCTCGTTTTCTTGCGGCTGCGGGAAGCTTGGGCGCAGGTTGTCGTCGCTGCCGTGCTGTTTGAGCGCCTGCTCCCCCCATTCGCTGCCGTAGTAAATGCAGGGGATACCGGGCATCGCGAACAGCAGCGCATAGATCAGCGGCAGATGCGCCGGGTTTTGCAGCAGGCTGGCAATGCGGCTCACGTCATGGTTGTCCACAAAGTTGAACAGGTGCTTGCCCTTGTAGAGCGTCCAGTTTTCCTTTCCAAATTGGCGCAGCAGGGAATGGATGATCTCGAATAGGTTCATGCTGTTGAAGCTCGAATGCAGGCCCTTATAGCACTCGTAGTTGGTGACGCTGTGCAGCATATCGTCCTGCATGATCTGGTTGTAATCGCCGCCCAGAATTTCGCCCACCAGGAAGAAATCGGGTTTCAGGCCGTCGCAGAAGCTGCGCAGGCGGCGCAGAAAGTCCCGGTCGAGACAGTAGGCAACGTCCAGCCGCAGGCCGTCGATGTCGAATTGCTCCACCCAGCCGCGAATGCTTTCAAACAGGTGGCCGACGACTTGTTCGTTGCGCAGGTTGAGTTTGACAAGCTCGTAGTGCCCCTCCCAGCCTTCGTACCAGAACCCGTCCTGATAGGGGCTGTTGCCGCCGAAATCGATGTGGAACCAATCGCGGTAGGGAGAGTTTTCGCGGTTTTGCAGAACGTCCTGGAACGCCCAGAAGCCGCGGCCCACATGGTTAAACACCCCGTCGAGAACAATGCGGATGCCGTTTTGATGCAGCGCCCCGCACACCGCAGCGAAATCCTCGTTTTCGCCGAGCCGGCAGTCCAGCTTGGAAAAATCGCGGGTATCGTACCCGTGCGAGTCGGATGCAAACAGCGGGGAGAAATAGACGGCGTTTGCACCGAGACGCTGTATGTGCCCAATCCAATCAATGACCTTGCGGATACGGGGCGTGCAGACGCCGTCGTTGAGACGGGGCGCCTCACAAAAGCCCAACGGGTAGATCTGATAAAACACGCTTTCATTTGCCCACATGTTGAACACTCCTTTGCTGTTTAGAATCACCGTGCCCTACAATTGCGGCAAACTGTCTGGCAGCTTTCGGTGGTTGATGCAGCCGGCCTTTGCACAAACCATGCGCCGGCAGGTGGCTGGATATCCGCCTGAAAACAGGTGTTCCTATGCAGGCGGGGTGGCACGCCGTAAAAAGCCGCTGTATACAGTATACCCGAAAAAACGCCGTTTGCAATGAAAAACGTGCGGGCAACCGGCGAAGATTTCCCAAAAAACATGGATAAATATGGCGTATTTGTACAAAAGGTGTTTTTTGCCTTTCTTCCGGCCTGGTTTGACAGAATCGCATCCGTCAATCGGGGAAAGACGGAAAAAGCGCCGGATAAAATAGACACCGCAGGTGTTTAATGATATAATTTATACAAGAATTGTTGCGCGGTGGACGGCTCGTGCTTTTGCAAGGGCAAATGCGAAGAGGTGGGCTGTGGTACTGTATCAAGCGGTGTTCTGCGCAAGATGGCAGACGTATGCTGGCAGCATATGCAATTCTGTGGTCTGCCGGCGAAAGTATTGCATCAATTGTATGCGTATGCGGGAAAACACCCATTTATTGCCGCCGGGAGCGGACGGTTGCTCTCTGTATTGGCTGCAATGGGAGAGGAGAATTTTTATGAAACGCTTTCTGGCCCTGCTTTGTGCGGCGGCTGTTTTGTGTGCCTGTTTTTTGACGGGCTGCGGCAGCCAAAACGAGAATACCGGTGCTGCACTCGACCCTAAAAAACCTGTGGTGATTGCAATTTGGCACTATTACAACGGCCCTCAAAAAATGGCGTTTGACGAGCTGGTGAAGGAGTTTAACGAATCCGTTGGGCTGGAAAAGGGGATCGTTGTAGAAACTGTCAGCCAGGGCAACGTTTCCGAATTGTCAGGCAAAGTGCTGGATGCGGCAAACAAAAAGGTGGGCGCGGCGGATATTCCGGAGGTGTTTGCGGCCTATGCGGACACAGCCTATCAGATTGACAGGATGGGACTTGCGGCGGATATCGAGCAGTATCTGACCGGGGAGGAAATTGCGTCCTATGTGCCGGGCTATCTTGAAGAGGGGAGGCTCAGCGGAAACAAGCTGAAAATTTTCCCAACTGCGAAATCCACCGAGGTTTTGATGCTCAACAAGACCGATTGGGAGCGGTTTGCACGGGCAACCGGCGCGGATACGGCGGACCTGGCGACAATGGAAGGGCTTGTGAGAACGGCTGAGGCATACTACCACTGGACCGACAGTTTGACCGGTACCCCCGATGACGGCAAGGCGTTCTTTGGAAGGGATGCAATGGCCAACTATTTCGTGATCGGCTGCAAACAGCTCGGCGTTGAGATTTTTTCTGTTGAAAACGGAGAGGTCAACTTTCAATTTGACGAAGCCGTGATGAAGAAGCTCTGGGACCATTACTATGTACCCTATATAAAAGGGTATTTTGCCTCTTATGGAAGGTTCCGCTCGGATGATGCGAAAACAGGCGACATCATAGCGCTCGTCGGTTCCACCTCGGGTGCGGCCTATTTTCCGGATCATGTTGTGAAAAACGACACCGAAAGCTATCCGATTGATGTGGAGGTGTTTGAGGCGCCGCGCTTTGCGAATAGTGAAGCCTACGCGGTGCAGCAGGGCGCCGGTATGGTGGTGACCAAGTCGGACGAGCGAAGGGAAAAGGCGTCGATTGAATTTTTGAAATGGTTCACCGACGCCCAGCGCAACATTGCGTTTTCTGTGGAATCGGGCTATCTGCCGGTTAAAACCGAGGCAAACCGTGTGGAAAAGCTGGAAGACGCATTGAATCAAATTACGGATTCGGCTGTCAGCCGGAACCTGAAGGCGTGCCTTCCGGTTGCGGTCAATATGGTGCAATCGTGCAAAATGTACACCAATAAAGCATTTGAAAACGGTACGCAGGCACGCGCCGTCCTCGAAGATTCGATGACAAACCGCGCGAAGGCGGATTTGGAGGCCATTGAAAAGCTGATGGCCGCAGGAATGTCCAGAAAACAAGCGGTTGCCAAATACGACACGGCGGAGAATTTTGCTTCGTGGTATGACAGTTTCCAGAAGGAGCTGCTTGCCACCCAGCAGTAACAATGTCCGGATACAATACTGAATGGGGTGCGGCGGAGGAACAGCATGTGAAAAAGTTGGGTAAAAGCAAAACCATCCTGCGAAAGATGATGGTGCCAATGGTTGTGGTGTTGCTGCTGCAGGCCTGTATGTTTTTGGGTGTGCTGCTGTTTGGGGGCACCTTGCAGCAGCTCAACCAAAACGCAGTGGAAATTCTCAACGAACGGGTCATCAACCGGAAAAACTATCTTGAGAATGAAATGATTCAATATTGGTCTGGTCTGGATGAATCGGTGGAATACATAAACGGCGTAACGGCTGGAGTGCTTGCGGAAAACGGCGGGACGGCCGGTGAGATTGCAGCCAACTCCCAGGAGGCAAACGCCATTTTGGAGCAGGCTTCGCAAAACCTGATCGAGCTGCTGCGCAGAAAAAACGTGACGGGCGTTTTCCTCGTGCTCAACGGGCAGGACGATCCCTACCAGACTACGGGGGTGGAGAAGTCCGGTATCTATTTCAGGGACCTGGACCCGCTGTCGAACTCTGTGGACAATACCGACCTGATGCTCGAGCGGGCGCCCAGCGCCCTCACACGTAAGCTGGGGATTACGATGGATACCAACTGGAACCCGCAGTTTGCTTTCCCGGAGGGCCGGCCTGCGGAGTCCTATGATTTTTTTTATAAGCCGTTTCGCGCCGCGCTGGAGTATGTGGATACAGCCTACAACGATCTGGGCTATTGGAGCCGCCCGTTTCGTTTCAGCGAGGGAGATATTGAGGTGGTCACCTACTCGGTGCCGCTGCTGGATGCACAGGGCGCGCCGTATGGCGTGCTGGGTGTGGAAATATCGGTGCAGCACCTGAAAAAGCTGCTGCCCTATGACGAGCTGGCGGGGGATAAAGCCGGCTCATATGTGCTGTCGATCCGAAGCGGCGAGGAACCCATCTATGAAAACCTGGTGGAGAACGGCCCGATATTCCAGCAAATTATCGGATCTTTGGAGGAAATCCGTTTTTTGCCTGCTGCGCAGTACAACGGCTGCTACAAGATGGAAAGCAACAACGGCGCCTCGCAAACGATCTATGGGTGTATCCAGTATTTTCAACTGTATAACACCAATACCCCGTTTGAGCAGGAGCAGTGGGCTTTGATCGGCGTTCTGGAGAGCAACCAGCTTTTTGGCTTTGCGGACAAGGTGCGCACCACCATCCTGGCGGGCACGCTCGTCTCTCTCGTACTCGGTCTGCTCAGCGTTGTCGTCACCAGCAGGGTAGTGACCAATCCCATCACCCTGCTGGTGCGAAAAGTGAAGGGAAGCAATCCCAACCTGCCGGTTGTGTTTGAAAAGACCTGGATTTCGGAGATTGACGAACTGGCCGCCGCCATTACTTCCCTGAGCGGGAATGTCGCGGAGTCGGCTTCGAGGCTGTCCAAGATCATCGAGTCGGCCAGCATTGCAATCGGCGCGTTTGAATATCGTGTGCGGGAACAGAAGGTCTTTTATACCGGCCGCTTTTTTGATATTATGGGAATCAGCTATGACCATGGGGAGAATGGCTTCACCGATAAAGAGACCTTTGAAAAGAGGATGCAGCAGCTCAGGCCGTTTTCCAGAGAGAAGGAGGCCGGCGGCACGACGGTCTTTCAAGTGCAGCACGCGCAGGACTCGCCGCGCTGGGTGCGTATGAAAGTGTTCCGGGAGGAGAAAAAGGTGTTTGGGGTGGTGGAGGATATCACCCAGGAGGTCATTGAAAAGAAAAAGCTCGAATATGAGCGGGATTACGACCTTCTCACCAATTTGCTGAACCGGCGGGCGTTCTATGTCGCGCTGGAGGCGCTCTTTGCAAAGCCGAAAGAGCTGGGCGTGGGCGCGATGGTCATGTTTGACCTGGACAACCTGAAGTATATCAACGATACCTATGGCCATGATTATGGCGACCGGTATATTCGCTGTATTGCCGGGGTGCTGAAAAAGTTCACGCCCGGAAACGCCGTGCTTTCCAGGCTTTCGGGCGATGAGTTCTATCTGTTTTTATATGGTTATCCGGATAAGCAGCGGGTGGAAACCGCACTTGGCAGGCTCAAACGAGCAATCGGAAACACTGTGTTCCCGCTTCCCGGGGACCCCGCGTTCCGCGTGCGGGCTTCCGCCGGCGTTGCCTGGTATCCGTTTGATTCGGATTCCTATGAGGAACTGATCCACTATGCGGATTTTGCGATGTACACCGTGAAAAATACCGTGAAGGGGGAAATCCGGCAGTTTGACGCCGAGGAATACCAAAAGGATTCCTATTTGCTGCACAATCGTGAGGAGCTCAACAAGCTGATTGACCAAAATCTGCTGGAATACCACTTCCAGCCGATTGTGCATGCCGCGACCGGGAAGGTGTTTGCCTATGAAGCGCTGATGCGCTCGAAGCTCGAGACGCTGCACTCCCCGGCGGAAATCCTCACGCTGGCCCGCTCACAGTCCAAGCTGTATCAGATCGAGCGGCTGACCTGGTTTGACGCGCTCGAAAGCTATTCCAGGCTGGAGCGCGTCGAAAGCAGTTGCCGGCTGTTTATCAACTCGATTGCCAACCAGACCCTTTCCCGCGAGGACATGGCGGAAATAGAACGGCAATACCAGCCGCTATTAAACCGCATTGTTGTGGAGATTACCGAGGAGGAAAAACAAAACGATGTGTTTGTGATGCTCAAGCGGGAATATACCAAAAAGTGGGGTGCTGCGATTGCGCTCGATGACTTCGGCACGGGTTATAACGGAGAGACCATGCTGCTGCATCTGTCGCCCCAGTATGTGAAAATTGATATGTCGATTGTGCGGGACATCGACATTGACGAAAACCGGCAGAAACTGTTGACCAACCTGCTGTCCTATACAAAGGAGCGCCAGATTCAGGTAATTGCCGAAGGCGTTGAAACAGCAGGGGAGCTTAGGACCCTGCTGCGGCTGGGGGTTGACTATCTGCAGGGCTTTTATCTGGGAATGCCGAGTCCCTGCGTGCAGCCGGTGAATCAAGAGGCGGTTGCGATCATTCGGGCCTGCAGAGGGAAAACGCAATGAACCGGGTGTGTTGAAAGTGGGGGCGGCATAAAGGAAATAGGGCTCGCAGGAAGACCTGCGGGCCCTATTTCCTTTATGACGGGTTTTCATCAAAACTTGTGTAAACGCATTCTTATCTACAGCGTCTGGGTTTATCGAAATCCGGATTGAATGCGTAGAAATTTCTTTCGTCCACATGATACTGTGCAATCCGGAGCGCTTCACCGAATCTCTGGAAGTGCACAACTTCACGTTCGCGGAGGAACTTGATCGGATCCCTGACGTCCGGATCGTCCACGAGCCGCAGGATGTTGTCATAGGTCTTGCGGGCTTTTTGCTCGGCGGCGAGGTCTTCATGGAGATCGGCAAACAGGTCGCCGGTAGAGTTAAAGTAGCTTGCGTTGAATGGAACGCCCGCTGCCGAAACCGGATACAGGCCGGTCGTATGGTCCACAAAATAGGTGTCGAACCCGGATTTTTTGATTTCGTCCATGCTGAG
>CATNEU010000077.1 GCA_950097605.1 uncultured Oscillospiraceae bacterium
GGTCGAGGTCTGGATCATCTTGTTGGAAAGGGTGTCCGCCGTTTCCACCTGCGCATCGTTCACAACTGCAAGCTTGAACACGGCGGTTGGCTTAATTTCTTCTTTATCCTCATAAATAATACGGCTTTGCATCATGGTTTCAGCCTCGGTGTAAACCGCCTCGTTGCTGACATAGCCAATCTGCTGTCCTTCATACTCCACGCTCAGCGCAAAGGAGATTTTGGACATACCGTTGATCAAAAGGACCAGTGCAAACACGGCGGCCACCGGGACCACGTGGTTGACAAAGCTTTTGATCTCGTATTTGCTGCGTTTGACGCCCTGCCAAAGAGAACGGAAAAAAGCCTTTACGGCCTCCGCAAAACCTTTGGAAGCTGCTACGTTTTTGTAGATATACCGCGCGCCCTTGACAAGCGCAATGAATGGGCAGATCAAATCGTAGCCCAGACCTTTGAGAAAGCGCCCCGCACGTTTCACGAGCGGCCCGCATTTCTGCAGGACTGCCAGACGCCCCTTCGCGGTGAGCCTGCGGAATTTGCGGCCCATATGGCGTAGCATTCTGGCAACCAGAATTCCCGTATAATAAAAAGTATGACCAATCGTATCTAAAAGTCGTTTTGTTTTGTCAGAGATTACAGAGCTGTTGATTTTAGAGCCTTTCTCGCCAGCACCATCTTCCAGGCTATGGTTTCTGCGAGTCATTGGCATCCTCTCCTCTCTACCTTGTCATCCTAAAGATTACAAAATCGTAACAACTATATATTATTATAATCACCAGAACGGAAATTGCAATCATTTTGTTACTTTTAAGCGTGCATATCAGCATTTTTTCTACATTTTATCCAAATCAGCCTTGCACAGTTTGTCTATTGTGCCAACTATAGGCGAGCATGTCCGACGTCCATCCGGAAAGGATTTCCTCGTACCGCGCAGCCCACCGTTTGGCGTCCGTCAGGTCGTGCTCCCGAAAGTTGCCGCATTCGGCTGCGGAATTGCCGGGAATCTCTCCCTCATAGGCCGCGATAAACGCAAATGCATCGCGAACCAGCTCGATCACCGCCTGCTCCGGCACCGATCTCGTAATCAAATAAAACCCGGTGCGGCATCCCATCGGTCCGGCATAGAGAATCTGCTGCCCCCACCGGCTATCCCGCACATAGGTCGCGAGCAGGTGCTCAATTGTGTGCATGGCCGGGTTTGCCATATAGTCGCCGCCGTTCGGCACGCAAACGCGCAGGTCATAGGTCGTGGCGTCCCCGTCGATCCTTGAAATATACAGACCCCTTTTCAGCTTGGTGTGGTCCACAAGAAAGCTCGCAATTTTTTTCACGCGCAGGCGCCTCATTTCAAACAAAAAATAATCCGTTGCGGAACCAAAGTCGCCGCATACTGTTACAGTATAACATAACCCTTACAAAAAAACAACAAACCCCATACAAAACGCGTTGTTTTGTATGGGGTTTGAAAAACCGGACGCGAGACGCATCCTTTTCTTTATAGCACTTTGGACAGGAAATCCTGCAACCGCGGGTTTTTGGGGTTCGAGAAAAACTCCTGCGGAGGCGCTTCCTCCACGATTCTGCCGTCGTCCATAAACATCACGCGGGTCGCGACCTCTCTTGCAAAGCCCATCTCGTGCGTGACGACGACCATTGTCATCCCCTCCGCCGCAAGCTCCTTCATCACCAGCAGCACCTCGCCAACCATCTCGGGGTCGAGCGCGGAGGTCGGCTCGTCGAACAGCATCACGTCGGGGTTCATCGCCAGCGCGCGCACAATCGCGATGCGCTGCTTCTGGCCGCCCGAGAGCTGCGGCGGGTAGGCTTCCGCTTTATCGGCAAGCCCGATGCGTTCGAGCAGACGCATCGCGTTTTTCTTGGCTTCCTCGGCAGTTTGCAGCTTGAGCTTGACCGGAGCCAGCGTGATGTTCTGCAAAATCGTCAGATGCGAAAACAGGTTGAAGTGCTGAAACACCATCCCCATCTTCTGCCGCAGCCGGTTGATATCGTTTTTTTTATCGGTGATGTTGGCGCCCTCAAACCAGATCTCGCCGCCGGTCGGCATCTCGAGCAGGTTTAAGCAGCGCAGAAAGGTGCTCTTTCCGGAGCCGCTGGGCCCAACGATGACGACCTTTTCCCCCTGCTCGATCTCGGTGCTGATTCCCTTTAGAACCAGGTTGTCGTGAAAGGATTTTTCCAGATTTTTAACGCTTATCATTTTTAGAAAGCCTCCTTTCGAGGATTTTCAGGCCTTTGGTCATCACCATGACCAGCAGCAGGTAGATCAACGCCACGGTGAACAGCGAGGTGGAATTGAAGGTGCGGCCGCGGATGAGGTCCGCCGCCTTGGTCAGGTCGCGCACCGCAATATAGCCGGCGACCGACGTCTCCTTCAAAAGCGCGATAAACTCGTTGCCCAGCGCGGGCAGGAAGTTTTTAAACGCCTGCGGCAAAACGATGTGCCGCATCGTCTGGAGCTTGTTCAGGCCCAGCGAGCGGCCGGCCTCGGTCTGCCCCTTATCGACGGCGAAAATGCCGCCGCGGATGATCTCGGCGACATAGGCACCCGAGTTGATGCCGAACGCCAGAATCGCGACCGGCAGGCCGTTGGACGCCGCCGCAAAAATGGCGGTGTACATAATCAGAAGCTGCACGACAATCGGGGTGCCGCGAATCACGGTTATGTATACGTCGCAGAGCTTATCCAAAATCCAAAGCTTTTTGTTGTCGCTTGCAAAGTATTTGACAATTGCAATGACAAGGCCGATTGCCACGCCGATCAGCGTCGCGCCAATTGCCATCAGCAGCGTGTTTCCAAGACCGCCGAGGATCATTTTATACCGGTCTTCCGCAATCAGGTTTTCATATAGGGTCTCTCCGAAATCCGAAAACGCGTTCAGCAGCACAGGTTGCATAGCCTTTCCTCCCAAATCCTTCCGCACCGGCGGATACCGCTAAAAAGTGGGCAACCAGGGTACCTGCCCCAAATGCCCACTTCTAGTCGTCGCGGTTGTCTATGTGGTTTTTTATTTGCCCATGTGGTTGATGACATATTCGTCGATCTTGCCCTCGTTCATGAGCCGTTCCAGCGTCTTGTTAATGGAATCGAGCAGCGTTTTGTTGCCCTTTTTGACACACAGTGCATAGCTCTCCTCGGTGAGCTTTTCGTCGATCAGCTCCAGCTTATCCGCAGCGCCTTCCACAATGGTTTTTGCAGGAAGCTCGTCGACGATCACGGCGTCGATACGGCCGAGCTTGAGGTCGCCTGCCGCCTCAACCGCCGATTTATACTGCTTTACCTCTTTGGCCTTGACGTCTTCGTCAAAGTCGCCGCTTGCATAGAGGTCGCCAGTGGTGCCCTGCTGCACGCCGATCACCATGTTTGCAAGGTCGTCTTTTGTAAAGGATTTGCCCTTCTGGACCACCATATACTGCGAGCTCTTGACGTACTCTACCGAGAAGTCAACCTCTTTCAGACGATCTTCACGGATGGTGATACCGGCCGCGCCAAAGTCGAACTTGCCGGCTTTGACCGACGGGATGACCATATCAAATTCCATGTCTTTGATTTCGAGCTTGACGCCGAGGTCCTTTGCAATCTCGTTGGCAACGTCCACGTCGACGCCGCTGACTTTGTTGTCCTTGAGATACTCAAACGGCGGGAAAGCGGCGTTGGTCGCCATTGTAATGACGCCTTTTTCCTTGACTTTACTTGCCGTCGGGGTGCTGGCACAGCCGGCAAAGGACATCATAACGCCCATCGCGGCGATCACTGCCATAATTTTCACAAACTTTTTCATGCGTAATCCCTCCACATACATTCCGGCCCGCCCACTTCAAAAGCGGCGCCTGACAGTTCCCAAACTCGTTGTGAACCGCGGCCGGTCTTTCACAGGCCGTTCGCAATTCATTCATGAGTATAATTATAATCGATAAATTCAAAAAATCAAGACTTTTATGAAAAAAAATTCAGGATTCCTCTATTTTTATTCACCATCTATGCATAATCCTGCATAATATACAGCATTATGCATATCATCATGCAGTTCGGCCCGCGCCTCGGCCCATTTTCCCGTCACAGGCGAGCGGAAACAGACGTGCGCGCAGTGCAGCGCCTGCCGGCCGATCAGCCCCGTCTCCCCGCCATAGAGCGCATCGCCGCAGAGCGGATGCCCCAAATGCGAGAAGTGCACGCGTATCTGATGGGTCCGGCCCGTTTCCAGGCGCAGCCGCACCAGGCTATACTCCTGGTTACAGGCGAGCACCCGGTAGGCTGTGACCGCGCGCCGCCCGTCTGGGAACACGCCGCGCCGGACGCTGTCGGGCCCTTCCCGGCGGATTGGCAGGTCGATCACGCCCTCTTCCGGCCCAACACGGCCCTGCACCAACGCAATGTATTCCTTCTCGATCCCATCCGAGAGCGCGGCCGCCGCATGCGCGTTTTTGGCGATGGCCACCAATCCCGTCGTATCCTGGTCGATCCGGTAGACAGGCCGGAACGGGAGCGGTTCCCCTCTCTTTTCACAGCAGGCTGCAAAGGCGTTGGCAAGCGTGTTGTTCCAATGCTTGCGCGTTGGATGCACCGGCATACCGGACGGCTTGTCGAACACAGCGACGTCCTCGTCCTCATAGGCAAGTGCCACCTGCAGCGCAAAATTCGGCAGGACGTCCGCTTCGTCCTCCAGCAGCACCGTAAGCCGGTCGCCGGAACAAACAGGGTCGACCGTCCGGATCGCTTCGCCGTTTCGCCGCAGAAGCCCCATACGCTTGCGCAGCCGCACCAGCATACGGTAGGAATAGCCCTGCCTGGACCGGAGATATACCCCCGCCTGTACGCCGTCATAGGACGCTTCTATCGTATAGCCAATCTCCCTCGGCAATTTTAAACGCCCCTTTCCGCCGGGTTTTCATTTTTTTCGGTATGGAATCCACAGACATGGCAATGGCTGCACAGCCGTCCGCCTTCGGGAAACAGCCGATGCAGCCACTTTTTGTATACAGGCCGGCCTGTACACCGCATACACCTTATCAAAGCGACCGCGCTTTTAGACGTGGAAGCCTATTTCACTTCAACGACCCAGCCGAACGGATCTTCAATCTTGCCCCACTGGATACCGGTCAAGGTATCGTAGAGCTTCTGGGAGAGCGCGCCGATCTTGCCGTCGTTGATATTCATGATCTTCTCGCCCCATTTGAGATGCCCGACAGGGGAAATGACCGCCGCAGTGCCGGTGCCGAAGACCTCTTTGAGCGTGCCGTTGTCATAGGCCTCGGCAACCTCGTCGATGGAGAGACGCCTCTCCACAACGGGAAGCCCCCAGGAACGCAGCATCTCGATGGTGGACATCCTTGTGATGCCCGGCAGGATGCTGCCGGTATCGAGCGACGGGGTGACGATCTCGTCCCCGATCTGGAAAAAGACGTTCATGGTGCCGACCTCTTCAATATACCTGCGCTCCACGCCGTCGAGCCAGAGCACCTGGGTATACTGTTTTTCCTTGGCTTCGGCCTGCGCTTTCAGGGAAGCCGCATAGTTGCCGCCTGTTTTGGCCATGCCGGTGCCGCCCTTGACGGTGCGCACATAGTTGGTTTCCACATAAATCTTCACCGGGTCGAGCCCCTCGGGATAGTACGGGCCGACCGGGGAAAGAATGATCATAAACAGGTATTCGCTTGCCGGGCGCACACCGAGATGCGGGCCGGTTGCAATGACAAACGGCCGGATATACAGCGAGGTATCCTTGGCGTGCGGTATCCAGTCCTTTTCGATGCGCACGAGTTCCTCGAGCGCTTCGAGCGCGAGCGCTTCATCCACCTGCGGGATGCAAACACGGTCGTTCGAGCGGTTGAGGCGTTTGAAGTTCTCCTGCGGCCTAAACAGCAGGACCCTGCCATCCTCGGCGCGGTAGGCCTTCATACCCTCGAAGACCTCCTGCCCATAGTGCAGGATCATCGCCGCCGGATCGAGGGAAATCGGTCCGTATGGAACGATGCGCGGGTCGTGCCAGCCCTGCCCCTCGGTGTAGTTCATAATAAACATGTGGTCGGTAAAGAGGTCTCCAAAGCTCAGCTTGGACTCGTCTGCGGGCTTCTCTTTCAGGTTGGCAGACAATTCGATTTTGATGTTAGCCATTTCCATTGTCCTTTCTGTTCTCACCGTAAATTGATATACTTAAAATTATAGCACATCTCGCAGACTTTTCAACAGCAAAAAGCGCCATTCCCGCCCAGTCCCGCGGCATACAGGAAAAATGCGCCGCCTGCCTTCCGCGTCAGCTTGGCCGCGCCGCACGCCGCCTTCCCAGCAAAAAGGGAAGCTTTCCCGCTATCAGGACGCTGACCGGTATGAGCAGGCCGCAGGCCAGCGCGGCAACGCCCAGCCAGTACAACGCATAGAATACCGGGCCTTCGGGCAGAGGCAGCAGCCGGGCAGCCATCCAGCTGACCAGCGGCAGCGCCAGGGATTGGTGCAGCGCATAAAACACGATGCTGTTCCTGCCAATCGAACAGAGCAATTTTGCGCCGCGCAGCAGCTTTGCGGCAATCACAGCCGCACCGATTCCCGACAGCGCCGCAATCCAAAACAGCGGATACAAACCGGTCTCCCCTTGATACAGGTCCACCTGCCGCCCGGTCCATGCAAAGTGCAGCGCGCCGCAGGACAGATTAACCGCCAGCAGAGCCAACGCTGTTGCCGGACGCGCCAATTTGCGCAGCCGTGCCGCACAGGTGCGCGCGAGATATCCCACGCCGAGCAGGGCTGCACAGGTGCCGCTCACATCGGCTCCCCAGGGCAGCACCGGACCTGCAAGCGCGCTGTAAACGCCGCCCGCAAGCGACGCGGCCAGAAACAGCGCCGCCGCCCCTTTTGCACTGCCCCGCGCCAAACGCAAAAGCCCATAGAACAACAGCTCGCTGACAAACAGGCAGGGCAAAAACCAAAGCCCCGCGCTCCAGGCGGTTCCGCGCAGCGAAACGGCAATGCCGCCAAACAGCTCCAGCGGATTGCCTGTCCCGC
>CATNEU010000078.1 GCA_950097605.1 uncultured Oscillospiraceae bacterium
CCGGCAGAAGCAGGTCGATTACACGGCCTTTTTCCGAAATCGGCAAGCCGCCAATCTCCCGCTGGTCCGGGTTTTCCTGCGCGCTGTTTCCCCGGTTTTCCATAGCATTCCTTTCAAACGCTGCCATCGGCCCAAAATCCAGCCGCAGCGCGCAGACCGCCGCCACCATCACAAGGGTCGCAATTGCATAGAAGTTATAGGGAATTGTGCGCACAAAGGCGTCCAGGCCCGAAAGCCCGGTGCTCTCCGGAATATAGGACACAACAGAAGCGGCCCAGCTCGAAACCGGTGCCAGGATGCAGACCGGCGCTGCGGTGGCGTCGAGGATATACGCCAGCTTTGCGCGGGACACGCCGTGCCGGTCGGTCACCGGACGCATCACGGTACCCACGGTCAGGCAGTTGAAATAGTCGTCGATGAAAAGCAGGCAGCCCAGAGCCGCCGTCGCAAGCTGCGCCCCGGCGCGCGAGCGGATTTTACCCGAAGCCCATTCTCCATAGGCGCGCGAACCGCCCGCCATCGTAACCGTGGTGACCAATGCGCCCAATAGCCCGAGGAAAACGAGGATATCCGCATGTTCCCCAATTTTGCGGGTCATAAGTCCCATCGCCGTCTCTACGCCGGCAAGCGGGTTCCCGCCCATATAGACCAGCGCGCCGGCCAAAATGCCTGCAAGCAACGAGGGCAGGACCTCCTTTGTAAGCAGCGCCAGCGCGATTGCAACGAGCGGCGGTAACAGCGACCACCATCCCGCATGCAGCGTGAACTCCATATTGCCACCCCTTTCCCGTGTGCATATTTGTGTTTTTGAACACGAATTCTTAAGATTTAGCCATTATTCTTGTCAATATACACATTTGATGATATGATTATAGAGAAAGCATGGAATGATTTTGTAGAAAAAAGGCGAATTCTTCTCTAAACCGACCTGTAATGCGATACAATATAAGGGAATTGCTTGCATTGCTTTGGCAAGTTCTCCGGTTTTTGTTTGGCATCCAGCCGGACCATACTCTATTCAGTATCTCCCTGCCGGCGCGCAGATAAACACATTCCCTGCAAAAACGCCGCTGCGGCTTTCCGGCAAAATTGAGAAGGAAATCGAGAAGGAATTGTTCATCAAAAGGAGGAAGCAACGAAATGGAGACAACTATGGGAACCCAGGCGGAATACAGCGACGCACACCATGACGAATACCTGCGCCGCGCCCGTGCGGTCTGCGAGCAGGTGGGCCGGGTCATTCTCGGTAAAAACAGAAGCGTGCGGCTTTTGATGCTCGCCATGCTGGCGGGCGGACACGTTCTGATCGAGGACGTGCCGGGCGTTGGCAAAACCTCGTTGGCGGTGGCGCTCTCCCGCGCGACCAGCCTTTCGTATAACCGCATCCAGTTTACGCCGGACGTGATGCCGTCCGACGTCGTCGGATTCACCATGTACCAACAGGATACACACTCCTTTCTCTATAAGCCCGGCATGGTCATGTGCAATGTGCTGCTCGCGGACGAGATCAACCGCACCTCGAGCAAAACCCAGTCCAGCCTGCTCGAAGCGATGGAGGAGTACCGCGTCTCGGTGGACGGAACCTCCCACGAGCTGCCCCGCCCGTTTTTTGTAATGGCCACGCAAAACCCGCTGGGCTTCATCGGCACCATGCCGCTCCCCGAAGCGCAGCTCGACCGGTTTATCCTAAAGCTGCGTCTGGGCTACCCAAGCATCGCGGACGAGGTGCGCATCATTGCGGACCGGCGCACGAGCGAACCCGTCGATGCGGTAGAACCGGTCGCCTCGGGCGAGGACATTCTGGCAATGCAAAAAATCGTGCAATCCATTCATATCAGCGAGGAACTGCTGACCTATATCGTGCAGCTTGTTGCCGAAACGAGAGGCGACGACAAAATTGAGCTGGGCGCCAGCCCACGCGCGTCGCTCGCGCTGATGAAGCTCTCGCAGGCGCACGCCTTTCTCAGCGGCCGGGATTTCGCCACGGTGGATGATATCATCGAGGTCTTCCTGCCGGCCATGCGGCACCGCATTCATCTCAAACCCAAATGCCGGGTGGAGCAGCTCACAGAGGACGACGTGCTGACACAGGCGTTCCAGCGCGTGAAACCGCCCATCCGTTAGGAGAAGCCTATGAAACGATCCAAAATCATCTATTGCAGCGCGCTGGCCCTCGCGGCGGCGGCCTGCTTGTTTCTGCTCGACCGGATTGCAACCATGTTTGTCGCGCTGCTGGTGCTGTTTGCGCTCGCGGTCTGGTTTTTGCTGCTGGGCACCGCGTCCAAACTGCAGGCAGGCTTCGTGAAGCAGTCGCTGACAGCCGAAAAAAACGCGGGGGCCACCGCGCAGATCCGTATTTTCAACAACAGCGGCGTACCCTTCCCCCATCTGCGGCTCGGCGTGCAGGTGCGGGAAGATCAACTGCTATACAGCGCGTCCTGTCCGGAAAAAAGCAGCTACCTGCTGCAGCTCGATCTCCCGGACGCGCATATTGGCCGCTATTTTGTCAAGATCCCCTATTTGGACCTCTACGACGTGGCGGGACTCACGAAAAAAAGAATCAAGATGGAGCAAACCCTTCAGGTGACCATTGCGCCGCGGCGGCTGCCGATGAAAGCGCCGGTATCGCAAAACCTGCTGCGTCCCGGCGCGGCTTCGCAGAGCGCCCACATTGCGCAAAACAGCCGGCTGCATGTCCACGACAACACCGGGGAAATCAGCGAGCTGCGGGAGTACCGCCCGGGTGACAATTTGCGGGACGTGCACTGGAAACTCACCGGCAAGTTCGACACACTTATGGTGCGGCAATACATGCCCCAGAATCAAAACCGGCTCTGCATCTGTCTGGATATCTACTCCGGCGTGGGGCAGAGCGATGGATTCGACGGCATGGTGGAAACCGCCCTCGCGCTTGCCAGCAATTGCGTGGAAAACGCTCTGCCCTGCGTTGTGAGCTGCTATGACCCAGGCGCCGAGCAGGTGCTTTCCTGGGAAATTGACACGGTGCAGGACTATGAAACCCTCTTTGAGAGCGTGCTCTCCCTCAGCAGGGATTCCACGGACGCCGCGCCGCCGAACGCCTATTACGAGACGCTCCTGGACGTGCAGGGCGCGGGGGTCTGCCTTGTAGCCGCCTCTGTGCCCGACCAACTCGGCGGCAGGCTGCGCGCACTGGCCGAGGCCGTGCCGGTGTACATGCTCCTGTGCGAGGAACCAAACGCGCCCGAAGCGCCCGACGGCATCCCGGAGGAGGTGCGTCTGCACCGTCTGGATTGCAGCCGCCTGCGGGAGGACATTGCGGAACTCGACCTGCTGCACGCCGCCGTCCGCGGAAAGACGGCTGCAACCCCTGGAAAGGAGGGATCCCATGCGCCGCTTGCCTGATTCTTTGGCTTCCCTGGGTTCTCCCCGCGTTTTGGACGGCGCGCCTGGAGAGGGGTCCCGCGCGGTCGGGTTCTTCGGCTGCTGGCTGACAGTCCTCCTCGGCGTGCTTGGCGTGCAGTTTTCCCTGCTGACGATGTTCGGTATCGAGCTGGGCCCGGTTATGCCGTTGTTTTTCGGCATTCTCTTCTCGTTTGTCTGCAGCGTGCCGTTTTTCTGTACGCAAAAGCGGTTTGAGCGGACTGTGTTCCTGTGTATTTTCCTCTTTTTTGTACTCACCGTAGTCCTGTTCAGCCGGGTGATACTCTACTCGCTCAATACGTTTTTGAATGTCTGTATCAACCGCATCAACCAAAACAGCATCGTTACGCTGACGAATTTCGACCTTTCGGTGCTCAACCACAAAATCCTCTATATGTCGCTGCCGTATACCACCACCTATGGCGTCGCGTTGGCGTTTGTGGCCGCGCTGTTTTCGCAATTGTTTGCGTTTTTCACGTTCAGCGTCCGTCTGCCCGCGATACCGGTGGTGCTTTCGGCGGCGGTTTTGGGCAGCGGATTGTTCTGCCTGCTGCTGCCGGGACCCATCCCGTTTCTGCTGCTCATTGGCTTCTGCCTGGCCGCGCTGTTTG
The DNA here is from genome assembly GCA_950097605.1 of uncultured Oscillospiraceae bacterium. GTDB lineage: Bacteria > Bacillota > Clostridia > Oscillospirales > Ruminococcaceae > CATNEU01. The sequence goes on from CATNEU010000078.1 coordinate 4,014, forward strand.
GAAAGGCAGGACGGCGAACCGCGCCCGCCGTCGTGCTCGAACGCGTCAACCGCAAGAAAGTGCGGACCGGCGCGCAAGCATCCAAAGCCGAAAAGCGCGCGAAGCGCTCCCCGGCCGGCGCCGCCGCGTTTTATATGACGGTATTTCTGTTGATCGGTTCGCTTTTGTCCGCTCTCTTGATCCCGCAGGACCTGCATTTCCGGGACGACCAGTTCGCCAAATGGAGCGAGCAATTGGGCCGCGCCCTGTTTGGGGAAGGAGGCGGCAGTGGTTTTGGCAACTTTGGCGGCGTGGGCAACGGTTCGCTCCGCAACCTCGAAAGCCTCAGCTTCACGGGGCGCGAGGTGTTTACGGTGCGTGGGAATCCCCCCACCGACCTCTATCTGCGGGCGCGCGCAAGCGCCGTTTACCGCCAAAACCAGTGGAGCGCCGAAGAGCAGCCTCTCCCGCCGTTCCGGCAAGGCTACGCCAGCACCGTGGAAACCTATTTTAACGACCGCCTTGAAGGGCGCTTTGGCAGCCCCGAAAGCCTCGGGTTCCTGCCCGGCAGTTATACAATCGACCCGGTGGACAGCATGGCACGCCTGGAACCTCCTCTTTTCGTTTATCCGGCCGACTACGTGATCGACTTCTCTGCCAACAGCCCTGAGGAGGACCTATTCGCATACACGGTCCCAAAGATGGACCAAGAACAGATGGATGTCTTCCGCATTTCCCAGCAGGAATTTCTGAGCCGGGCCCAGCAGGCCGCAGAGGAGGCCGCCGGGCAGGGTGAGCGGCTCTATTTCATGGACTGGTATGTGCTCGAAGACGCACCAAGCACATATGACGGCAGCGAATACTTCGGCAAAGCCTCGATCCCCGGCGTGGACGGCGTCGAGGACGACGCCGGTTTTTATGCCGCGCTTCGGACGCTTGCACAGGAAATCCTTGATGAATACGGTCTGGGCGATGCAGAGGATATTGGCAAAGAGGAGTACTACGCTGTGGCCAGCGCCTTTGCGTCGTATCTGTCCACCCATTATTCCTATACGCTGGAACCAGGCGGCCCCGCGTCCCGGAACGACGACGTGGTGGAATACTTCCTCTTTGAGAACCGCAAGGGCTTCTGCGTGCACTTCGCGTCCGCGATGACCCTGCTGCTGCGCACCATTGATGTTCCCACACGCTATGCCGAAGGGTATGCCGTTTCGTCCAGCCAGTTCACCGATGGTGCAGCCACCGTACGGGACCGCAATGCACACGCTTGGCCCGAAGTCTTTATCGAGGGAATCGGATGGCTGCCGTTTGAGCCCACACCGGGCGGCGGCGCGCTGGCGGAACACAACCCGCCTTCTTCGCAGCCGTCGTCGTCAGAGGGCTCCTCTTCCACATCTTCGGCGCAGAGCTCTTCGCAATCCGCCGTAAGCAGCTCGCAGCAGCCGTCGTCGTCCGGCAGTGCCAGCTCGAAGGCGCCGGGACCTGCCGGAAACGAACAGGGCACGGCCGGCCTTCTGGTCCTCTATTTGGCAGCCGCCGCGGTGCTGCTGGTCCTGGGTGTGATCCTGCGCAGGCATCTGCTGCTTTACAAAAGGCGGCGTTCGTTCGACGCGGAGGTGATTGGCTGCGATGCGGCAATCGGCAACCTCTACGCATATCTCTGCACGCTGCTTGCCAAATGGGAGCTTGCGCGCGGCGCCGACGAGCCGTTCCCCGCCTTTGCACAGCGGGTGCAGCAGCATCCGGCGGCCCATGACACCGGGGTACCGTTTGAAGAGCTGTTTGCCGCCGTTCTGCGCGCGCGGTTCGACAATACGCCCTGCAGCGAGCAGGATTACCGGCTTGTCCACGACGGCGTGGAGAAACTCGCCGCCGCGCTTGCTGCTTCCAGCCCCCTTTATAAACGATTCTATTACCGCTATCTGCTTTGCATCCTGTAAGGAAAAGCGGGTACAGTTGCAAACAGCCGGATCAGAATGCCAGTTCTCACTGCATGACGATCCGGCTGTTTTTTTCCGCAAATGCGGTATCCCGGCGCCGATAGGCAGAAGCCATAAATATGCCATGGGTAAATTGTTGTAGCTGCCGATTTACATGCAGAATATTACATATTTTCCCATAATTCATTGACATAAAATTTGGATGTGCTATGCTGAGACTATAGAAAATGGCAAATGGTGACGCAACCATACAGATTTTGTGCAGAAAAGAAAGAGGAGGCGTTTTGAATGAGGCAGAAACGGTTCTATAAGCTTGTTGCAGCCATGGTCTCGGCAGCCGTTATGGTCTCTGCTGTCCCCGGCGCGTTTGCCGCACCTGTACAGGCTGCGGCTGTCCAATTGGATGCACAGATACCAACACGGGATGAAATGCTTCAGGCCAAAAACTTAGGAATGCGGCCTGCATCCGGCAGCATTACGGATTGGTTTTGGTTTGATGGAGGCATACATGCCAGCGTGAATCATTTCAACGGCAACGTTGCGGTTGAATCAAGATTCGCAGATATGGGGTTGACCTATAATTCCCAGTTGCAATATTACAGCGATGGGATGGGCAACAATATGGCCTTCTACTATATGCAGAGAATTACCAAAGTTGATAACGACACGTATCTGTATCGGGACGAATACGGTGCGCAATATTATTTCTTCCGGGATACAGACGGCCTCTTCCGCAACACAATCGGAAACTTCTATTACGAGATTGAACCCACGGAAACCGGATACAACCTGCATTTTGGAAGACATATAGCCCGCTATGATGCGGATGGACGACTGATGAGAATGAATTTTAACAACCCGTCGCCTTCCTCGGCAGAAGTTAACTACTTTGACAATGGCGCTGTGGGACGCGTCTATAGGTCGAGTGTAGCATCCAGTTATTGGTTTACTTATTATCAAAACACCGGCGCAATTCCCCAATTGCAGAAGGTCGAAGCCGGTGGATTTGGCGGGGCTCTCGTCTGCACTTTCGACTATAACGACAGCGGGTATCTCACCCAAATAAAC
>CATNEU010000079.1 GCA_950097605.1 uncultured Oscillospiraceae bacterium
GCTTGCGAAAAATATCAAGGCGCCCGCCCTGCTCAAGGTCGAGGACAACATCACCACCGACCACATTATGCCGGCCGGCGCAAAAATTTTGCCGTTCCGTTCCAACATCCCGCACCTTTCGCAGTACTGCTTCGCGGTCTGCGACGAGAGCTTCCCGGAGCGCGCCAAAGCGGCGGGCAAGGGCATCATCGTGGGCGGCGCGAACTACGGCCAGGGCTCCTCGCGCGAGCACGCGGCGCTGGTGCCGCTCTATCTCGGCGTGAAAGCCGTGATCACCAAGAGCTTCGCGCGCATCCACCGCTCCAACCTCATCAACGCGGGTATTTTGCCGCTGAACTTTGCAAACGAGGCGGATTACGACCGCATCGACCAGGGCGACGCGCTGGTGCTGGAAAACGTGCGCGACTGCATTGTACACGACAAACCGATTGTTGTGAAAAACACCACCAAGGGCACCGAAATTCCGGTGGTCTGCGCGCTCTCGGACCGCCAGAAGGAGATTCTGCTCGCGGGCGGGCTGCTCAATTACACGCGCGAGCAGATCTGACGGGCCGGCAGTTTGCATCCTACGGATGCTCCCGTATCCACACGATTGAAATACATGTTGGGAGGACACCACCAATGGAACACATCCAGAATGCAGTAGATAAATTCGCGGAGCTGATCAAAGCCCAGCTCGCCCGCGTCGAACGCATGAAGGCCGAGAGCGACTTTGTGGACTATGCAAAGCTCGACACCATCGTCATCGGCGTTTGCGGCGGCGACGGCATCGGCCCCACCATCACCAAGGAGAGCGCGCGCGTGCTGGAATACCTGCTCGCGGACGAGGTGAAGGCCGGCCGCGTCGAGTTCCGCGAAATCGACGGCCTGACCATTGAAAACCGCGTGGCGGCAAACAAGGCCATCCCGGATGACGTGCTCGCAGAGCTCAAAAAGTGCCATGTGATTCTCAAAGGGCCGACCACCACCCCGCGCGCCGGCGACCCGTGGCCGAACATCGAAAGCGCCAACGTCGCGATGCGCAAGGAGCTCGACCTGTTTGCCAACGTGCGCCCAGTCAAGGTGCCCGAGCAGGGCATCGACTGGACCTTCTTCCGCGAGAACACCGAAGGCGCCTATACGCTGGGTTCCTGCGGCGTCAACGTGGACGACGACCTCGCCTTCGACTTTGTTGTGACGACCACCCAGGGCACCGACCGCATCGCGCGCCTGGCCTATGACTACGCGCGCAAAAACGGCAAAAACCGCGTTTCGATCGTCACCAAGGCAAACGTCGTTAAAACCACCGACGGCAAGTTTCTGAAGCTCTGCCAGAAGGTCGGCGAAGAATACCCCGAGATCACAACCGACGACTGGTATATTGACATCATGACCGCCAAGCTCGTGGACGAAAAGCGCCGCCGCGATTTTCAGGTTGTTGTGCTGCCGAACCTCTACGGCGACATCCTGACCGACGAGGCCGCCGAATTCCAAGGCGGCGTGGGCACCGCGGGCAGCGCGAACCTCGGCAAGCGCTACGCGATGTTCGAGGCCATCCACGGCTCTGCGCCGCGCATGGTCGCCGAGGGCCGCGACCAATTCGCAGACCCCTGCTCGATGCTGCGCGCCTCGGTGCTGCTGCTCTCTCACATCGGGTATCAGCAGCAGGCGGACAAGCTCGAGCGCGCGCTGGACATCTGCATGTTCGAGGAAAAGGCCCTGAAGATCACCGGCCGCGACACCGGCTGTACCTGCAGCGCGTTCGGCGACTATGTGATGCGCACCATCGAGGCTCTTTAAACCGCGCAAGGCTTTTCGCAGAAAGCTGCGCAGACCTATATAACGCATGGTAACGTCGTGGTTATATCGACTTTTCAATAGGACGCCATCGACACCGCAGGCAATAACCACCGCATGTGCCGGGGGTTGTTGCCTGCTCGCTTTTCCAGACCATTTCAAACCAACTCTACTACCTATATTTGCAGACAGGGCGCGGCGCCGCTTTCCGGTACGGCCCTGTGCCGTCTGCCTGCAGAATGGAGGTCAACATGTCAAACAGCAAAGGAGTTTCGCACTCCGTTATCCGGCGTCTGCCGCGCTATTACCGGTTTTTATCCGACCTGCTGCGCAGCGGGGTCACACGGATTTCCTCCCGCAAGCTCTCGGAGCTGATGGGGATTACCGCCTCCCAAATCCGGCAGGATCTCAACTGCTTCGGCGGTTTCGGCCAGCAGGGCTACGGCTATAACGTTGAACAGCTACACGAAGAAATCGCCCATATCCTCGGCCTCAACCGGGACTATAAGGCAATCCTGCTCGGCGCGGGGAACCTGGGGCGGGCAATTGCCACGCACATGTCGTTTGAAACCAAGGGCTTCCGGCTGATCGGCGTTTTCGACAACAACTCCGAAATCATCGGCGAGACGGTCAGAGACCTGCAAATCCGCCACACCGACGAGCTCTCGTCGTTTTGCGCCAGTGAAAAGCCCGAAGCCGCGATTCTCTGCATTCCCAAGGGCAGCGCCCAGCGCATCGCGGATTATCTGGTGTCGCTGGGCATCAAGGGATTTTGGAACTTCAGCCACTACGATCTGTCGGTCAACTACCCCGGCATCACGGTGGAAAACGTGCATCTCGGCGACAGCCTCATGACCCTCTGCTTCAAGGTGTTCCATGTCAGTGAGGAAGCGGCTTTGTCGCAGGAGGAGGCCGCCCCCTGCGTTTCCTCCGCGCCGGTTGTCCGGAGGCCGGCCGCGCCGGTACCGGAGCCCGCAGGGGAACAGGCATCGGGCGTTTAACTCCCAAGGCGGCGCACTGCCACAAGCTGCCGCCTACGGCAATATTTCGGCGCGCAAATTTCCGGCGTTTTGCATACACCGGCCGGATTTGTCGATTCTATACATGAATTGGATTCTGTGCAAACAGAACCTTGTGGATTTTATGTTGCGCATTTTCGAGGAACTCTCTTGACTTTCGTGCGGATGTGCAATATAATATTGTTAGAAATTTAACAATCCTAAACATCAGATACAGGAGGATTTCATTATGGCTAAAGAAAAGGTTCAGCAGCCCCAGGCAGAAGTCAACGAAAAGCCGCTTGACGTGCAGGCTATGGTCAACGAACTGGCCGAGAAAGCAAAAGCCGCTCTCGACGAGTATATGAAACTCGACCAGGAGCAGATTGACAAAATCGCGCACGCGATGGCGCTTGCAGGTCTGGACAAGCACACCTACCTTGCAAAACTGGCCGTTGACGAAACCGGCCGCGGCGTCTATGAAGACAAGATCATTAAAAACCTGTTTGCAACCGAATACATCTGGCACGATATCAAAAGCCTCAAAACCGTTGGCGTTATCGACGACAATGAGCTCGAGGGCATTGTGCAGATCGCGGAGCCGGTCGGCATCATCGCCGGCGTAACCCCGGTCACCAACCCGACTTCCACCACCATGTTCAAAGCCATCATCGCTGCAAAGACCAGAAACCCGATCATCTTCGGCTTCCATCCGTCGGCGCAGAAGTGCTCGGTCGAAGCTGCCAAGGCTGTCAGAGACGCGGCAATCGCCAACGGCGCGCCGGAAAACTGCATCCAGTGGATCGAGTTCCCGTCGATCGAAGCAACCAACGCGCTCATGAACCATCCTGAAGTAGCCATGGTCCTCGCAACGGGCGGCGCCGGCATGGTCCGCTCCGCCTACAGCACCGGTAAACCGGCCCTCGGCGTCGGCCCGGGCAACGTTCCGTGCTATATCGAAAAATCCGCCAATGTGGAGCGTAGCTGCAACGACCTGATCCTCTCGAAAACCTTCGACAACGGCATGATCTGCGCATCCGAGCAGGCTGTGATCGTCGATAAAGATATCCAGGCGAAATTTGAGTCCTACATGAAGAGCAACAACTGCCACTTCTGCAACGAAGAGGAGACCAAAAAGCTCGAGGACTATGCATTCCAGGGCGAGCTCAAAAAGCTCCGCAACGAGATCGTCGGCAAGCCGGCAACTTGGATTGCCGCAAACGCGGGCATCCAGGTTGCCGAAGGCACCAAAATCCTGATTGCAAGAATCCCGGACGTTGGCCCGGATTATGTCCTCTCCAAAGAAAAGCTCTCCCCGATCCTCGCCTATATTGTCGTGGACGGCCATGTGCAGGGCTTTGAAATGGCCAAGAAAATGCTTGAAAACGGCGGTCTGGGCCACTCTGCCGCCATTCACTGCACCGATGAAGAAATCATCCGCGCGTACGGCGAGCAGATGAAGGTCGGCCGTGTGATTGTGAACTCTCCGTCTTCTCAGGGCGGTATCGGCGACATCTACAACGAGAACACCCCGTCGCTGACCTTGGGCTGCGGTTCCTTTGGTAAAAACTCTACAACACAGAACGTTTCCGCAATGAATCTGGTCAATGTGAAACGGATCGCCAAGAGGAGAGTTAATATGCAATGGTTTAAAGTGCCGCCGAAGATCTACTTCGAGTTCAACGCTGTGCAGTATCTCGAGAAAATGCCGGACATTTCCCGTGCGTTCATCGTCACCGACCCGATGATGGTGCAGCTCGGCTATGTCGACAAGATCCTCTATTACCTCAGAAAACGCAGCACCTACTGCCACAGTGAAATCTTCTCCGACGTGGAGCCGGATCCGTCCGTTGAGACGATCATGCGCGGCGTCGAGGCGATGAACCACTTCAAACCGGACGTCATCATTGCGCTGGGCGGCGGTTCCGCAATGGACGCGGCAAAGGGCATGTGGCTGTTCTATGAGCATCCGGACACGCCGTTCGACGGCCTGCGCCAGAAGTTCCTCGACATCAGAAAGAGAACCTTCCACTTCCCGAAACTCGGTGAAAAAGCGCAGATGGTCTCGATCCCGACCACCTCTGGCACCGGTTCCGAGGTCACTTCCTTCTCGGTTATCACCGACAAGAAAGCCAATATTAAGTATCCGCTCGCGGATTATGAGCTCACGCCGGACGTTGCAATCATCGACCCGCAGTTTGTTATGACCATGCCGAGATCCATCACGGCGGACACCGGTATGGACGTTCTGACCCATGCAATCGAAGCCTATGTTTCGGTTCTTGCCTCCGATTACACCGACGGCCTTGCGCTTCAGGCGATCAAGCTCGTATTCGAGTACCTGCCGAGAGCATACAAGGACGGCACCGATAAAGAAGCCCGCCAGAAGATGCACAACGCGTCCTGCATGGCCGGTATGGCGTTCACCAACGCATTCCTTGGCCTCAACCACTCGATGGCGCACAAACTCGGCGGCGAGTTCCACATTCCGCACGGCCGCGCAAACGCGATCCTGCTGCCGTACGTGATTGAGTACAACGCCGAGAAGCCCACCAAGTTCGCCACCTGGCCGAAATATGAGAAGTTCATTGCCGACCAGAGATATGCGGAAATTGCGAAGACTCTCGGCCTGCCTGCCGCAACCACCGAGCAGGGCGTCAAGAGCCTCGTCAAGGCGATCCGCGACCTCATGAAGGAGCTCAACGAGCCGTTTGCCATCAAAGACTGCGGCGTCGACGAGAAGGCCTTCCTCGACGGCCTGATGGAGCTCTCCGACAATGCGCATGAAGACCAGTGCACCCCGGCAAACCCGCGCTACCCGCTGGTTTCCGAAATTGCAGAGGTCTACAAAAAAGCATACTACGGCACAGAGACCCCGAACAAATAAGTCTTCTTCGTAGCTGCCATATAGGAAAAGGGCGCCGGAATGATCCCGGCGCCCTTTTTGTTGCAATCCCCTTGCAGGGCCACTTTGTTTGTCCGCCTTTGCAGCCGTTGTGCATGCAAAGGCGAACAAACCCTATGATAATGAACAAGAAAGGAGGCATCCAGATGTGCGGCAATCGCATTTTTGCAATCTTTGCAATGGCAACAGTCTCTGCGCCTGCCAGAACGGTTCGCGAGAGACAAGTCTTCCCCCATTCGTATATGCACCCGGAGAAGGCGCGTTTTAAACGGACCATGATCTCACCGTAAAATGCAGACGTTGGGAAATACACATAGTCCCGCTGTTTTCTGCGTCCTTCTCCCCAAACCAGAGAGGACAAAAATGAATCAAAAAACCAAACCGGCGCGCGCGCCATGGATGAAAAAGGCCGCGCTCTTTTTAATCAGCCAAAACATTTCGTTGTTTGGCTCTTCTGTCGTTGGCTTTGCAATTGTCTGGTATATCACGCTGGAAACCTCGTCGGGCTTCTGGATGATGCTTTCCACCATCTGCTCTACGCTGCCGCAGGTGCTGGTATCGCTGTTCGGCGGTGTCTGGGCGGACCGGCACCACCGCAAATATCTGATCATGCTGTCCGACGGCTTCATCGCGCTGGCAACGCTGCTGCTCGCCGTCGCGTTCTGGATGGACCTCAAGCCCATGTGGCTGCTGTTGGCGGCTTCCACCGTCCGCTCGATTGGCGCGGGCATCCAAACGCCCGCGGTCAGCGCCATCTATCCGCAGATTGTGCCGATGGAAAGCCTCACCAAGGTGCAGGGAATCAACCAGACCCTGGCTTCGGTACTGATGCTGCTCTCCCCTGCCGTTGGCGGCGTGGTGTTGGGGACGTTCGGCATCGTGTGGGCGCTGATGATCGACGTCATTACGGCTGCCATTGCCATTTTTGTGATGAGCAGGATTCGCGTGGAAAAACAGCCGCAGGCTGACAACCCGCTCTCGATGCTCGCGGATATCCGGCAGGGTCTGTCCTATGTTTTCCGCCACAGGCAGCTCCGGCGGATTGTCGTCTGCCTGTTGTTTTCCTTTTTCCTGTTTACACCGGCAGCCGTTCTCTCCCCGCTCATGGTGGAGCGCACCTTTGGAGACGACGTTTGGCGGCTGACCGCCAACGAAATTGTTTGGACCGTCGGTTCTTTAATCGGCGG
>CATNEU010000080.1 GCA_950097605.1 uncultured Oscillospiraceae bacterium
GACCGCCCGCGTCCTGTCCGTTCGCGGAAAGGACGATACCCGGCGCTTTTTGCAGAGCCTCGGCTTTGTGGAGAATGCAGAGGTCAGCGTTGTGTCCGAACTGGGCGGCAACGTGATTGTGCAGATCAAAGACGCCCGGGTGGCCGTCAGCAAGGCGATGGCCACCCGGATTCTGGCCGGATGAGCCCGGCCCATTTCGATAGAGGAGGAAAGCAGCAATGCATACACTCAAGGAAACGCCCTGCGGCAAAACCGTTACGGTGGTAAAGCTGCATGGAACCGGCGCGCTCCGGCGGCGGATTATGGACATGGGCATCACCAAGGGAACCGAAATCTTTGTGCGCAAGCTGGCGCCCCTGGGCGACCCGATTGAACTCAACGTGCGCGGCTATGAGCTCTCGATTCGCAGGAGCGAGGCGGAAAACATCGAAGTGGCGGACTAAAACCGGGCCGGGGAATCCGTTGATGGCTTCCCCTTTTTTTGGCCCACCAAGTTAGCCGCAACTAACATCTACCGAGTATCAAAAAGGAGGAATTCCCCTTGCAAATGAAAATGGCTCTTGCAGGCAACCCGAACTGCGGAAAAACCACCATGTTCAACGACTTAACGGGTTCCAGCCAGTATGTAGGAAACTGGCCGGGCGTTACCGTCGAGAAAAAAGAGGGCCGGCTGCGCGGCAATAAAGAGATCACCATTACCGATCTGCCCGGCGTGTATTCCCTCTCCCCCTATACGCTTGAGGAGGTGGTGAGCCGGGACTATCTGGTCGGGGAGCGGCCGGATGCGATCCTCAACCTCGTGGACGCAACCAACCTGGAACGCAATCTCTATTTAACCACGCAGATCCTCGAGCTGGGTATCCCAACCGTTGTGGCGCTGAATATGATCGACCTCGTGCAGAAAAACGGAGACAAGATTGACGTGGTGAAGCTCTCCCAGGAGCTGGGCTGCGAGGTTGTGGAAACCTCCGCGCTCAAGAGAACCGGTTCTCTGCAGGCCGCACAGAAAGCCGCGGCGCTGGCGAGCTGCAAGCAGGACTCCGCGCCCCGTCAGATCTTCAGCGAACCGGTTGAACAGGCAATCGGAGAGATGCAAAGCCTCTGTGAAGGCAGCGTGCCGCGCCATATGGAGCGCTGGTTTGCGATCAAGCTGTTCGAGCGCGACGAAAAGGTGCTGGCCTCCCTGCCGCTCTCCGATTCCGTCAAAACCCGCGCGGAAGCAATCACCAAAGCGGCGGAGACCGCCCTGGACGACGACGCGGAAAGCATCATCACCAACGAGCGTTACGAGTACATAGCCAAACTAACCAAACTCTGTGTGCACAGGAAAGCCCGCGGACTGACCACCTCGGATCAAATCGACCGCATCGTCACCAACCGCTGGCTCGCGCTCCCGGTATTCGCGGCCGTCATGTTCATCGTGTACTTTGTTTCGGTGTCCTGGCTGGGCACAATTGTAACCGACTGGACCAACGACACCTTGTTCGGCGCGTGGATTCAGCCCACGGTGGGCGGCTGGCTAGAACAGATCGGCGCCGCCGGCTGGCTGAACGGGCTGGTTGTAGACGGCATCATCGGCGGCGTGGGCGCGGTGCTCGGATTCGTGCCGCAGATGTTCGTTCTGTTTTTCTTCCTCTCGATTCTGGAGGACTGTGGATATATGGCGCGCGTTGCGTTTATCATGGACCGCATTTTCCGCAAATTCGGCCTTTCGGGCAAGAGCTTTATCCCGATGCTGATCTCGTCGGGCTGCGGCGTTCCCGGCATCATGGCCACCAAGACGATTGAAAACGACAAGGACCGCCGCATGACCATCATGACGACCACCTTCATCCCCTGCGGCGCCAAGCTGCCTGTTATTGCACTGATCGGCGGGGCGATGTTCCCGGGCATCGTTTGGATGGCGCCGGCCATGTACTTCCTCGGCATCCTCGCCGTGATCTTTTCGGGCGTCGTGCTCAAAAAGACCCGGATGTTTGCGGGCGATCCGGCCCCGTTTGTCATGGAGCTGCCGCAATACCATTTCCCGGCGCCCAAAGGCGTGCTGCTGCACATGTGGGAGCGCGGCAAGGCGTTTATCATCAAGGCCGGTACCGTGATCTTTGTGGCCTGCGGCTTGATCTGGTTCCTTTCCAATTTCGGTTTCACCTCCGAGGGCTTTGGCATGGTCTCGGAAGCCGAGAGCATGCTCGCCGCCATCGGCGGCTTCCTCGCGCCGGTGTTTGCACCGCTGGGCTTTGGAAACTGGCAGGCAGCCGTTGCAACCGTGTCCGGCCTCGTGGCCAAGGAAAACGTTGTGGGCACCTTCGGCGTTCTATTGGGATTCGGCGCGGACATTGCCGGGGACGACGCCGGCCTCCTCACACAGATTTCCGCCATGTTCCCCTATGCGGCCGCGGCGCTCTCGTTCCTCGTCTTCAACCTGCTCTGCGCGCCCTGCTTTGCGGCAATCGGCGCCATTCGGCGCGAAATGGCCAGCGCCAAATGGACCTGGTTTGCAATCGGCTACCAAACCGTTTTGGCCTATGCGGTCGCACTGGTTATCAACCAGATCGGCGGCCTGCTCACAGGCGGCGTGACCTTTGGTATAGGCGCCGTGATTGCGTTTTTGATTCTCGCCGCCATGCTGTTTCTTCTGCTGCGTCCGGCTTCCGGCACGCGCAGTAAAATCCCCCGCTCCGCTGTAAAAGCCTGATGACGCATAAATCCCTGGAAAGGAGAGAGTTTGCATGAATCTTCCCACCCTGTTTCTGTGTATCCTGCTGGCCGTGTTGTTCGGCCTTGCAATTCGCTATCTTTGCAAGTCCGGCTCCTGCGCGGGCTGCAACAAGTGCAAACCCGCCGGCGGGAACGCCGGTCCGGCAAGCTGTGCAGGCTGCTGCGCGCACTGCAGGCAGGGGACCTGCCCGCCTGAGCCGCAAACGGAAGACTGTAAAGCCCAATAGAATTTTTGCCGCAAACAGACCTCCCCAAAAGAAACAGGCGCATGATTGCTCAACAAAATCATGCGCCTGTTTCTTTTGGGGGCAGCCCTGCCCACTTGCGTACTGAAATTTCAAAAAGCCGCGATGCCCGTTTGCCAGGCCGCTATTTTTATACCGTCAGGCTTTAAGCTGCCACTATGCGCTAATGCAAACAGCCCGCCTCTTCCGCGCTATACTTGCTGATCTTGTAAATTTGCGCATCCAGGGATTGATAGAATGCAGCGATATGCATTCCATCCACCAATGCATGGTGGCAAAGTACGGAAACCGGCAGCAGTACTCGATCACCCTGTGCAAAATACTTTCCCCAGGTGATCCTTGGATTGCTGTCTGCCGGGATGGGGACCGGCTGAACAAGAGAGGTATAGGAAATCCAGGGCAGCGTGGAAATGAAAAAAAGATCCCGCGTTTCCACTTCTGTTTCCTGGATGGTTTTCTCCTGTTTTGCCCGCTCTTGTTCCCGTACTGCATACGCGATATACGCTGCAAACGGCAGTTTGCTGTCGAGCGTACAATAGCAATAGGTTCCGTCCTCTAACGCCACTGTGTGCGAAGTCCGGCAATTGTCAAACTGAACAATTCCGCCGTCTACAATTCTCTGTTTGAATTCTGGCACGCTGTTTGCCGCTTTTGATACACAGTAGCATACCGTTAAGAAAAACGGAAGCCGATTTGTCTTGCTCTTTTCCAGTAAATCGGTGATATCGACGTTTACAGTCGTTCCCACATAAGGGTATGCCAGGCTTGTAAAATACGCAAAGTGGCTTTTTCTCTTATATGTATCCATATCCAGATACGTAAACTGCATGAAATCCCCCTCTTTTCTAAAAGCTATTGCAAAGCAGCGCTTACGATCTCATAAAACCGTTCCCGGTCAACCGTTCGGGCAATCTCGACATTTCCGTTTGGATCGGGTGTAAACGCCGTACCGCCCATGTTGCTTTCCAGTTCGGTTTCCACCTGGACCATGCCCCTTTCAAAACTGCAAATCGCCGGGTGGAAAACCGAAACCGCTGCCAAAGGATCATGCAAAGTCAGTTTTCCCGCGCTCTCCAGCCATGCGCCTCCAAAATCGAGCACCGCTTTTATCAAATTGCTGTCTGCCTTCAATAAATTTCCCGCCCTTTCAGCCTCGATGGTAAGCAGGTCTGTCACTTCCAGCGGAATGGCACGGTGTGTGGCAATACGAGAAGCAAACACAAGTTTGGAAGCCAACGGGTCTGCCCACGCGTTCCAGTTATAGCAAGGCTCCGGCAACGGTGCGGCGCCAAAATAGCCGTTCATTACGCAAAGCCCTTTCAACAGGCCCGGCGCGTCCGGATACGCACAAAACAGGGTGGCAATGTTCGTCATGTTGCCAATGCCGATCAGCACCACTTCATGCGGGTTTTCCCGTATCTTCCGGTACAGAAAAGCAGGGGCGTCCCCTTTTTCAAAGACGCCGTGCGGCCAGCGCGCCAGTGCGCGGGCGCCGTCTGGTGTCGGGTACACCGGAATGGGCTGCAAGGTTGTGTCCAGGCCCGCCACAATTGGAATGGTCCTGCCCACCGTCCGGCAAATCGCATCGGCAACCGCCGCCCGTTTTTCAGGTTCTCCGCAAACCGTTGTAATCCCAAGCAATTCGCACTGTGGTTCGCTTAATAAATAGGCAAGGCAAACCGCGTCGTCAATGTCTCCGCCTATATCCGTATCCAGCAATATTTTTTCCACTTATGAAATCCTCCTGTATTTCGTTATGGATACAAGAGTTTCCTGCAAATCCCCATACTGCGCCTCCTTTATTTGAATAGTCCCATTATACCACAAAAATACACAGACGCCCGCTCTATTTTTCGGATTTCCGCGGCACAGCGTTGGCTGGGCCGGTTATCGGAGTACCGGCGGCATATAACGAGCCGTTTTCCCCAGGGAGAAAATACACCAATCAGTCCGAAGAAAGCTGTTTTGCCGGTGGAACCGCTCTCTTTTCGGGGGGATTCCCGCCGCGCCGTGCCATCAGCACAGCCGATATAAGCGAAACAAACGGAACGGTCAGAATCACCCCGAGCGTGCCCGACAGCCCCTGTAAAATCTCGATGCCAATTGCATACATATTCATAATTTGCAGATACGGCATGTTGTAAGCGTAGATCATCACCAGCAAGCTGACCGAGCCGCCCGTAAACGCGAGAAGCAATGTGTTGGACATGGTACCCATCATATCCCGGCCCACATTGACGCCGCTTTTAAAGAGCTCTCTCGCTGTCAAGTGCGGACCATGCGCGTGCAGCTCGCCGACCACGGAGGCCACCGACATGCTCACATCCATCACAGCGCCCAGTGCGGCGATCAGAATGCCCGAAAACAAGAGGCCGCCAATTTGCAGCTTGCTGTTTTGGCCGACAAAGAGCAGCGATTCAATATCCCCGACATTCCATCCCGAAATGTGCGCCAGCTTTCCAAACAGGGCGGCAATCCCGCCTGAAGCCACAACTCCGGCAACCGTACCCAGGATCGAAGCCAGCGTCTTGATCGAAAACCCTCCGATTAAGTACATCGTAACCAGCGTTGTCAGCACCGCGACAACCGCCGCCGATAAAAACGGGGAGGCCCCCCTATAGAGCATCGGCAGATAGAGAAATAAAATGCAGACAAACGTGAATACGAGCGAGGCTGCGGAGGCCAGCCCCTTTTTGCCGCCGATTCCCCAGAGCAACACGAGAAACAGCCCGGCCAGCAGATAGAGCGCCCCCCCTCTGTCATAGTTATAGACGCTCGCGGAGAGTGCGCCGTCGTGTTCACTCACCTGCAAAATAATCTTGCCGCCAACCTCGCAGACCGCACCGTGCAGATAGCTGCTGATACTGGTTGCCTCGCAGACCTGCCCTTTATAAGGGCCGGAGGTGATTTCCGCCGTAATCGTCTGGCTGCCCTGTCTGGTCCCGTCCGGCTGTAAATTGTCCTCCAAAATGGAAAGAACCCGCGCTTTTGCAAAGTCCGAGCCGTCCTGCGGCAGCAGCGGCGTCTTTTCCACACCAAGGTTCAGCCATACCAGAAAAAAGCCAAAGAGAACCAGCAGCAGCAAGACCGCCAGGTGCGGCAGACGTTTTTTCCATGGACCGGTATCCCGTTTCTGTTCCATATGCTCCTCCCACCCGCATGCGCGCCGGCGCGTGCATGCCCTTACTTATTCTGTAGCCGTATATGTACGAGAACAATACAGGAAAGCTGCTGCCGCGGCCCCTGTATTGTTCTCTGTCCATGATTCGGATGTGCCGGATATCCGGGCTATTTTGTTCTTCTGCGCTTGATCGCAGCGCCCGCAAGTCCGCCGGTTGCCGCCAGTGCGGTCACGGCAGCGCTCACAATGCCCAGCAGGCTGGACGGGTCGCCCGTGTTCGGTGCACTGGTGCCGGGCTTGTTCGGCTTTTCGGGAGCGGCGGGCTTTGATGGGTCGGCGGGTTTCGGGTCTTCGGCAACCTTGCCCTCCGCAAACGACTGCACAGCGGCTTCCAGCTCCTGTATGGCGCTTTTCACCTGGGCGCCTGTGCTATCCTCGTTGTGCAAAATGTCTTCGGCCTTCTGCACAGCGGCCTGCAGCACCGCTTTGGAGCCGATTGCATACTGGCCTTTGCCGGTTCCCTCCTGCGCTGTCTCCAGAAGTGCCTTCGTGCTGTCTATCGCGGATGCGAGCGCATCTGCATCCCTTTTTTCCACAACATCCTGTATGGCGGTGGAAAGCGTGGTATAGGCGTCCGCAAGCGCCTGCGCGGGAATTGCCTGCTGCTCGTTGTCCATTGTCTTGTCCAAAAACTTGGAATAGCCCTCTTTGAGCTTTTTGGAACCTTCGGCAGCATAGCCGC
>CATNEU010000081.1 GCA_950097605.1 uncultured Oscillospiraceae bacterium
ATCCTGATGGGCGTCACGGCGGACAAAATCGAGCAGACCGTGCGCAGCACACCGGGCTTTGACGAGTGCGGCATGCAGATTCTGCATGTTTCGGGGATGGAGGAAGCCGTGCAGGCGGCCCGGGACGCGGCCAAACCCGGCGATATTGTCTCTCTTTCGCCGGCCTGCGCAAGCTTCGACCTCTATCGCAACTTCGAGCTGCGCGGCCAGCACTACAAAGCGCTCGTCAACGCGCTCTGACAAATCCCGCAAAATTTGCAGCAAACCGGATGGACCGAACCCAACACAAAGGACGGAGGGAAAGTACTTTGGACCTGATACAACTGCTCACCGAGCTCACCGCCGCGGACGGCGTTGCCGGAGATGAAAACGGCGCGGCCGACCTCGTGATGTGCGAGCTATCCAAATACGGCAAAACCTATAAAACCCGGCTTGGCAGCGTGGTTTGCGAGCTGGCCCCCGCCAAAGAGGGCGGCGAACACCTGCTGCTCGACGCGCATATTGATGAAATCGGCTTCGTGGTGACCGGCATCACCGACAGCGGCTTTCTGCGGGTGGCCGCCTGCGGCGGCGTGGACCGCCGGTTGCTGCCCGCGCAGGAGGTCACCGTGCACGGCAAAAAGCCGGTATACGGTGTGATCTGTTCCACGCCGCCGCATCTCGAGTCGGCGGAATCGGCCGCTAAAGTGCCCAAAATAGAGGACATTGCAATCGACATCGGCTATACCAAAGAACAGGCCGAACGGCTTGTCTCGCTTGGCGACACTGTTTCGATCCGGCAGCCCGCCGCGCTGCTGCCGGGCGGGCAGATCACCGCCAAGGCACTGGACGACCGCGCGGGCGTCGCCGCGCTGCTGCTCTGCGCCCAGCGCCTCTCCAGGGAAACCCTCTCCTGCGGGCTGACGATTCTGTGCAGCACCCAGGAGGAAGTCGGCGCACGCGGCGCCAAGACTGCGGCGTTCGCGGTCGCCCCGACGCAGGGCATTGCCGTGGATGTGAGCTTCGCCTATACGCCCGACTCGCCGCGCGCCAAATGCGGCGAGCTTGGCAAAGGCCCGATGATCGGCATTTCTCCAACCGTCTCCCGTTCGATCTTCAGCCGTTTAAAGTCGCTTGCCGAGACCCATACTATCCCATATCAAGTTGAAGTGATGGGCGGTGAAACCGGCACCAACGCCGACATGATCCAGGGCGTTCGCGCCGGCGTGCCGATGGGGCTGGTTTCGATTCCGCAGCGCTATATGCACACGCCGGTGGAGGTGGTCTCTCTCGAGGACGTGGAGAACACCGCCCAGCTTCTGTGTGAATATGCGAAAACGCTTGGAGGAGGCAGAGCATGATTGATACAATTCGGACGCTGAGTACGATTGCCGGGGTATCCGGCAGCGAGGACGCCGTGCGGGACGCCATTCTGCGCGAAATAGAGGACTACGCCGACTGCCGGGTGGACCGTCTCGGCAACATCATCGCATTCAAAAAAGGCGCGAAGACGCCAAAAAACAAGCTCATGCTCGCCGCGCATATGGACGAGGTCGGCCTGATGATCACCGGCATCGAGGAAAACGGCATGCTGCGGTTCACCACGGTCGGCGGCGTTGACACCCGCGTGATATTGGGCCGCCGGGTGCTGATCGGCCAGAAAGGCGCCCGGGGCGTTGTGGGCGCAAAGGCCGTGCACTTGCAAACCAGCGAGGAACGCGAGATTGTCCCCAAAACGGATAGCCTGCTGATTGACATTGGCGTATCGGACAGCGAGGAGGCGGCCAAGCATGTGTCGCTGGGCGACACGGCGGTCTTCGATTCGGCTTTCACCGAGTTTGGCGACCAGATGATCAAGGGCCGCGCGCTCGACGACCGCGCAGGCTGCGCAATCCTGATCTCGCTGCTCCGGTCCCCGCTCGACTACGACGCGTATTTCGCCTTCAACGTGCAGGAGGAGGTTGGCCTCAAGGGGGCCAAAGCAAGCGCCTACGAAATCGACCCCGACGTTGCAATCGTCGTCGAGGCCACCACGGCCGCCGACATTGCCGACGTGCCGCCCGGCAAGCAGGTCTGCGTGCTGGGCGAGGGGCCGGTGGTCTCGTTTATGGACCGCTCTACGATCTATGACAAGGAGCTTTACCAGCTCGCGTTTGAAGCCGCCAAACGGCGCGGCGTCAAATGCCAGCCCAAGCGCGGCGTGTATGGCGGCAACGAGGCGGGCGCCATTCACCTCTCGCGCAGCGGCGTGCGGACCATTGCGGTCAGCCTGCCCTGCCGCTATCTGCACTCCCCCTCCTGCGTGCTTAAAAAAACCGATATCACCGACGCCGCCCGGCTCATCAGCGAGCTGATCGGGCAGGCGGCCGAGATGTGACGCTATGATCCGCAGGACCGAACCCGGCGGCGAGGACAGGCTGCGCGCGGCGCTGGCGGCCTATGGCACGGTGTTCAGCGCTAAAATCCGCGCGCTGCTCGACGCCTATGGCGCGGGCTATCCCTTTGCGCGGTTTTATGCGATTTCTTCCGGCGAACAGGCACTTCCGGAAGCCGTTCTCGCCGTCTCAGACGGCGCGGGTATTCTCTGTGCGCCGGAGGGCTTTGCCCCCGGCGCGCTTGCCGCGTTTTTGGGGCTGCAACCGGATATCGTCTCGCTGCTTACAGACCTTTCCAACGCGAAAGCGCTCCGCGCGCTGCTGCCAAATGCGCGCCCGCTCTCGTCCGGCGACGTGATGCGCTGCGCACAAATGCCGGACGTACCGCCGCAGCCGGACGGCACGGTTTTTCATCAAAACGAACGGCTGGACCGGATCTATCCGCTTTTGCAGAAATCGTTTCCGGGCTTCTCCGCGCCGTTCGACGCGTTTTATGCCGACCTGTCCCACCGGGTGCGCCACGGCGTCACCCAGGCGGCCTGGCTTGAAGACCGGGGTGCCCCCGCCGCGACGGCCAGTATTTTGGGCCGGGACGATACACACGCCCTGCTCGGCGCCGTTGCGACCGCGCCGGCATGCAGAGGCCGCGGTTATGGCCGGTATCTGGTATCCAGACTGACGCGGGAAGCCCTGCAAGGCGGCCGCGCGGCCTGTTTGCTCTGCAAAAGCGCAGCCGCCCACCGGCTGTATACGCGCATTGGCTACACGGTCTGCGGGCAGTATGGCGAGCTGGATTTGCAAACGTGAAAAAAACAGAGCGCCGGGCCGCCACAGACAGCCCGGCGCACGGATTACATAGGAGAGAACAACATGTACGAATTTTTTGATTTGGACCCGCGCGTCCGCCAGGCCGGCGAACGGGCTATGGGAGTTTGCCGGCCGGTTTTTGAAAAAATGGATACGGTGCGCGACTACAACCAGGCCAAGGTGCTGCGCGCTTTCGCGGACAACCACGTCAGCGAATCACACTTTATGGGCAGCACCGGCTATGGCTACGGCGACCGCGGGCGCGAGACGCTCGACGCGGTGTTTGCACAGGCGGTTGGCGCGCCCGACGCACTGGTGCGGCACAACTTCGTCTCGGGCACCCACGCGCTGACGGTCGCGCTGTTCGGCGTGCTGCGCCCCGGCGACACGCTGCTCGCCGTGACCGGCGCGCCCTATGATACGCTTGAGGAGGTCATCGGCATCCGCGAGACCGGCGGCGGCTCTCTGCGGGAGTTCGGCGTGCTCTATGACCAGGTGGACCTGACCGAGGACGGCGCGCCCGACCTTGCAGGCATTGCCGCAAAGGCCGCGGGCGCAAAAGTTGCGTATATCCAGCGTTCGCGCGGGTATTCGCTGCGGCCGTCGCTCTCGATCGACACGCTGGAGGCCATCATCCGCACCGTCAAGCAGGCCAACCCGGACGCGGTGGTCATGGTGGACAACTGCTATGGCGAATTCGTGGAGCGGAAAGAGCCGACGCAGGTTGGAGCCGATTTAATCGTCGGTTCGCTGATCAAAAACCCCGGCGGCGGCATCGCGCAAACCGGCGGCTATATCGCGGGGCGCAAAGACCTGGTGGAACGCTGCGCCTACCGGCTGACCTCGCCGGGCACCGGCAAGGAGGTGGGCTGCACGCTGCACGAAAGCAAGCCGATGTTCATGGGACTGTTTTTCGCCCCAAACGTCGTCTCGGAGGCGCTGAAAACCGCGGCGTTCGCGGCGGCGCTGTTTGACGGCTTCGGTTATCCGGTCTATCCGGCATTCGACGAACCCCGCACCGACATTATCCAGGCCATTCGGCTCGGCACGCCCGAAAAGCTTGTCGCTTTCTGCCAGGGCATCCAGAAGGGCTCGCCGGTGGACGCGTTCGTCTCGCCAGAGCCGTGGGACATGCCCGGCTATGACAGCCAGGTGATTATGGCCGCCGGCGCGTTCACCTCCGGCGCTTCGATCGAGCTCAGCGCCGACGCGCCGCTGCGCGCGCCCTATGCGGCCTGGATGCAGGGCGGCCTGACGTTTGCCAGCGGGCGCATTGGCGTGCTGCTGGCGGCGCAGTCGATGCTGGAGCAGGGGATTTTGTAAAGGGAAGATTCCCTTTACGAAACTCTTTTTATGCGTTGATAGCGGGTAGATGCATTTTTCCTTTCGTTTGTCGCTCGGGCGTGCTGCGGGCCCATTCTTTTTGTCTTGCTCTCCTTAACCGATAGATTCATTTAATTATTAGCTTGTCGCTCAGGCCGCGACGGGCCCATCCTTTTTGGCGCAGCCCAAAAAGGATGCAAAAAGGCTGGTCAAGGGGGCGAACGGCTCCGCTCCATTTGTCGGTACGCCGTTCACAGCGCGGCAAAGGGCGACGACGCAGCGGTCGCAGGAAGGGTGGTGCTGGGTCGCGGGCCTGCCCCCTTCACAATCCCCGTTCCAGGAGGGAAGATTAACTGATAGAAAAAGGCTGGCGGTAAGGGTCCAATGTGCAAAAGTGGATGCTTGCTGGCAGTCTATTTTGTTTGTTTAGCTTTGGTCTGGATCGGGGATTGTTAAGGGGCGCGGCTTCCGACCCTGCAGCGCACTTCGTGCGACCGCCGTGCTCCAGCAATTCGCCATCCAAAAACGGCGTAGAGTCAAATGGAGGAAGTAAGCGGCACCCCTTAACTGAGTTTTTGCATCCTTTTTTCTCACAAAAAAGGATGGGCCGGTCGCGGCCTGAGCGACAAACAAAAAGACAGAAGAAATTCAAAAATTATCTTTTAGGTATTTTTTTAATTGCTTCATTTTTAAACTGGATAAAACAGTTTGATCCATTGAAACTATAATGCACTCATCACACATACCAATTGAATTGATCGTTGTCTGACCAAGTATACATTTGGCATTTTCGTTATAGATGCAGAGATCAAATTCACACGCAAGTTGTGAAAACTTTAAATTATCTTCCATAGCGCACACCTCCTTAAATTTTATGCACTAATTATTAGTGCATACATAAAAGTATAGCACATTTTTCACTTAATATAAATACCAAACTAGTGCAAAATAAGTGAATGTGGGTGATACTATGGAAAAACAGAAACACATCAGCATCCGTATTGATGAGGATACTCTTCGCAAATTTCATTACGTATCAAAGTACGAAGGGCGTTCTGCAAGTGGTCAGATCATGTATCTTATCAACAATTGTATTAGAACCTTTGAAGACAAGAATGGCAAAATTGAGTTGCCCGATAGGAAAGAGCCACAGAAAAATAACGATTAAAAGCAAAAGCCCCCGGACGAAAAATCGTCCGGGGGCTTTGCTTTTAAACTATCAACCTCTAAAACAGCATCTCCTCCACATAGGCGTCCTTGAAATACGCGTCCGTGGACAGTTCCAAGCACGTCGTATCCGCCGCGAGCTTCCCCAGGCGTTTTTGGTTCTCCGGAGCAAAGAGCGCCAGCGCGCCCATGCCCGCGGCGTTTCCCACCACCTCCACTTTGGAAAGCAGCGCGGGTGGAATCAACCCGATTGCCGCGGCGCTGCGCGCGCGCAGATGCGCGCCGAAGCCGCCCGCGAGACAGAGGCGCTCCACGTCCGCCGCCGTCCTGCCGGTCCGGTGCAAAAGCGTGAGAATCCCCGCGCAGACCGCCGCCTTCGCGAGCTGCACCTCGCGGATATCCCCGGCCGTGATCCAAACCGTTTCGGCAAGCCGGAACGCGTTTTGCCCGTCCATCTGGAACAGGTAAGGACGAGCCGCGGGCGGCGCCTCCTCCGCGGCCAGCAGCCGCCCGGTTTCGTCGAGCGCGCCCGCCGCAAGCATGGCGGCAACCGCATCGATCAGGCCCGAGCCGCAGACGCCGGCGGCGGGCTGGCCGCCGATCACCTCGGTGCGCAGCCCCTCCGCGGTCCAGTCCACCCGGCAGATCGCGCCCGGCGCGCCGCCCATGCCGCACGAGATCTGCGCGCCCTCAAACGCCGGGCCCGCCGCCACCGAACAGCAAACCGCGCCCGTGCGGCTGCCGACCGCCATCTCGCCGTTGGTGCCCACATCCACATACAGGGTGACTGCCTCCCGGTCATACAGCCCGCACGCCAGCACACCCGCCGAGACGTCGCCGCCCACAAAGGCGGATATGCAGGGGGCGAGAAACACCGGCGTACCCGGTTGCAGCGCAAGGCCCAGCGACGCGGCGTTCTCCGTCCGGCCAAACAGCGCGGGCGGTGCAAACGGCGCGGTCCCCATCGGAGATGGGTCGATTCCCGCAAACAGGCAGAGCATTGTGGTGTTTCCCACCACCGAAACCTGTGCAATCTCTTCCCTGCCAATCCCCTGTTGGGCGCAGAGCGCCTGTATCCAGCCGTTGATCCGGTCCGTCACAGCCCTCCGCAGCCGCTCCAGCGCTGTGCAGTCCTCTATACAGGCCTGTATGCGCGAG
>CATNEU010000082.1 GCA_950097605.1 uncultured Oscillospiraceae bacterium
CGCGGACGAAGCCGCCGTTGCCGCCGCGCACTGCAAAAAGCTGCGCATGAACGGCCTGATTCTAGACGACCCCGCCGTGATCCGCGCCATGGAAAAAAACGCGCAGGGGGTGTTTATCCCCGCCAAGCTCAAAAAGGACGGCACGCCGGACAACTATTCGTCGGTCGCTTCGCTGGCACAACTGGGCATTTTGCAGCGGCATGTGGAAAACATGGTCGGCGAAATGGCCGCACAGCTTGCGGAGGGACAGATTCCCGCCGCGCCGGTCAAAGAAGAGGCGTTCTCGATCTGCGACAACTGCGACTACCGGGCGGTCTGCAAAACCGAGGACGACGCTGCCTGCCGCATTTTGGAGAAGCACAAAAACGAGACGGTGTTCCGTCTGCTGGAGGAGGAGGCGAGCCGGGATGGCAAGTAAAAACTGGACGGCGGACCAGCAAAACGCAATCGGGGCGCGCGGCGGCACGCTGTTGGTCTCCGCCGCGGCGGGCTCCGGCAAGACCGCCGTGCTGGTGGAGCGTGTGATTTCCCGTCTGTTGGACGAAGACGATCCCTGCACGGCCGACCGCCTGCTGATCGTGACGTTTTCCAACGCGGCCGCGGGCGAGATGAAAGAGCGCATCTCCGCAAGGATCGCCGCCCTCGTTGCGGCGGACCCGTTCAATCTGCGGCTCAAACGCCAGCAGCTCGGTCTCTCCCGCGCCAACATCAGCACGATTCACTCGTTCTGCCTCGATCTGATCCGCACACACTTTCAAAAGCTCGGCGTATCGCCGGATTTCCGGGTCGCGGATGAAAACGAGCTTTCGGTCATGCGGGCCGACGCGATGGAGGAAGTGGTGGAACAGTTTTATAAAGAGGACGAAGACGGGAGCTTTGCCGCGCTTGTCGAGCTGCTCGCGAGCGGGCGGGACGACCAGAAGCTCATGCACACGGTTTTGAAGCTGTACGACTTTGTGCGTTCCCACCCGTTTCCAAACGACTGGCTCGCCGAAAAATACGCGATGTACGACGAGACCGCAGAAGTGGGGTTCACGGTATGGGGGCGCGCGATTCTCGAAGAGGCCGCGCAGACATTGGACTGGGCCGCGGGCATCACCCGCAGCGCCGCCTCCGGCTTTGCGGACGATGAAGCGCTGTCCAAGGCCTGGGGCCCGGCCTATACAAAGGACCTCGAGGCAATCGACGAGATGCGTAAGCGCGCCGGGCAGGGAGATTGGGACGCGCTGCACGACGCGCTGCACGCCTTTTCCCCGGCCCGGCTCGGCGCGCTGCGCGGCTATGCCGACAGCGAAAAAAAGGAGAGGCTGAAAGCGCGGCGCGAAGAGGTGAAAAAGGCCGTCTCCGAGCTGGCCGAGCGCCTGTTCTGCGCAAACTCGGCCGAGTTTCGGGACGACATTGCGGACCTGCGCCCCAAAATCCGCCTGCTGTTTGACCTTGTCACGGCGTTCGGCGCCGCGCTAGACGGGCGCAAGCGCGCCAAAAACGCCGTGGACTTCGCGGACCTCGAGCACTTGGCGCTGCGGCTGCTGGTGCAAAAGACGCCGGAGGGCGTCCGCCCCACGGAGGATGCGACCGGCCTGTCGGAGCAGTTTGTCGAGGTGCTGGTGGATGAATACCAGGACACCAACGAGGTGCAGGACATGATCTTCCGGTCGGTTTCGGACGGCGGAAAAAACCTGTTTATGGTCGGCGACGTCAAGCAGAGCATCTACCGGTTCCGGCAGGCGATGCCCGAAATTTTCATCCGCCATCTAAACGCCTTCCTGCCCTACGGCGAGGGGTTCCCTGCCAAAATCACCCTTTCAAAAAACTTTCGCAGCCGTGCAGGCGTGACCGGTGCGGTCAACTTCCTGTTTGCCCAGCTCATGAGCGTGCCGCTCGGCGAGCTTACTTACGACGACGGCCAGCGCCTGGTGCCCGGCGCGCTGTTTGGGGAGAGCGCGGACCCCGACGTCAAGCTGCGCATTGTGGACACCGACGCGGCCGACGACAGCGAGGACGCCGCGGTTCTCGAAGCCCGGCAGATCGCCGGCACGGTCCGGCGGATGGTCTCGGAGCGCTACCCGGTCTGGGAGGACGGCGAAGTGCGTCCTTGCCGGTATGGGGATTTCTGCATTCTGCTGCGTTCAACCAAGGGGCGCGCCGACGTGTTTGCCGCTGAGCTGGAGGCGGGCGGCGTGCCTGCCCGCGCCGACGTCACCGGCAGCTTTTTCGGCTCCAAGGAGATTGCCGCGGTCGTTTCTCTGCTGCGCGTGATCGACAACCCACTGCAGGACGTTCCGCTGCTCGCGGCGATGCTCTCGCCGCTCGCCTCCTTTAGCTGCGACGACCTTGCCGCGCTGCGGGCCGCCTATCCGGACCGGCCGTACTACTTGGCGGTATCGGAAGCCGCGCGGGGCGGCGACCGAAAGTGCACGGACTTCCTCGCGCTGCTCGAACGGCTGCGCCGGGATGCCGCGTCGATGTCCTGCAGCGCGCTTTTGCAGTCGGTCTATGAACGGACCGGCATGCTGCAAATTGTGCACGCCATGCCGTCCGGCGCGCTGCGCGAAGCCAACCTCTACCTGCTCTGCGAATACGCAGACCGCTATGAACAGGCGGGCTACAAGGGCCTGGACGGCTTCGTGCGGTTTCTGGATAAATCCGCCCAGACCAAAGCCGACTTTCCCGCCGCCGCGCAGGCCGACGCAGCCGACGCCGTGCGCATTATGAGCATCCACCGGTCCAAGGGCTTGGAGTTTCCGTTTTGCTTTGTCGCGGGCCTGTCGCGCCGGTTCAACCTCGAAGATGTGAAAAGCGACACGCTGCTGCACCCTGTGCTGGGCTTTGCCTGCATGCGCCGCAATCCCGAAACGCGCGCCCAGTTCACCACCGTGCCGCGCGAGGCGCTGCGGCTCGGGGTGACACAGAGCACGCTTTCGGAGGAGCTGCGCATTCTCTATGTGGCGCTGACCCGGGCTAAGGAAAAGCTGTTTTTAACCATGGCGATGGGCAGCCTGAACGCCAAGCTGCAAAAGCTCGCAATGGGGCTAACCGGCGGTTTGGAAATTCCGCCCGCCGCGCTGCGCCGGGCGTCCGGCTTTTCCGATTGGGTGCTGGCGGCCGCGATGCGCCACCCCGATGCAAAGGACCTGCGCGCCCGCGCCGGGCTGGGCGAGGACTGCGTGCTGCCGGACGACACCCGCTGGGATATCCAGGTTGTGCCCGCCGCGCAGGCCGCACAGACCGCGGAGCCTGAACAGCCTGCCCTCCCCCACTGCGTACCAGACGAAGCACTGGTCCGGCAAATCGCACAGCGCGCGGGCGCGGCGTATCCCTATGCCGCACTGACAAAAGTACCCTCCAAACTCTCGGTCAGCCAGCTTGCAAAGCCCGCGCAGGAAGACCATGCCAAACTCTCGCTGCGCCCCTCCTTCCTCTCCTCCAAAGGGCTGACAGCCGCGCAAAAGGGCACCGCGCTGCACAAATTCATGCAATTCTGCTCGTTTGAACGCGCGTGCAAAGACCCCGCGGCCGAGCTTCTCCGTCTCGCCGAGAAACGGTTCATGACCAGAGAGGAGGCGGAGGCGGTGCCCGTTTCGGGCTTGCGGGCCTTTTTTGCAGGCCCTCTCGCGGCTGAAATTCTCGCTTGCCCCAAGGTCCACCGCGAGTTCCGGTTTGTGCTCGAGCTGCCCCCCGCGGCGCTCGGCGCGCAGGCGCCCGAAACCGTGCAGGACCGGGTGACGGTGCAGGGCGTGGCGGACTGCATTCTGGAGTACCCCGGCGCGCTGGTAATCATCGACTTCAAAACCGACCGCATCTTTGACCCCGGCGTGCTATGCGAACGCTATGCGCCGCAGCTCGCACTCTACCGGCAGGCCGCCGAAACCAGCTTTGGCAAGCCGGTGCAACGGCTTGCGCTGTATTCATTTGCACTGGGCCGGGAAATTGAGCTGCCAATCCAAGCATGATCTATGAACCCCCGCCAAAAAATTGACAAGAGGTGACGGCTTTGCTCCCCTTTTCCATCCCCTCCGCCGGTCTCTGGGACAGGCTGAAGGCTGCTGATAAACCCATCGTGCTCTACGGCATGGGCGACGGCGCGGAGAAAATCCTGCGCGTCTGCACCGAGAAGGGCGTTCCCATTGCAGATATTTTCGCAAGCGACGAATACGTCCGCGGCCACTCGTTCGCGGGCTTCCGCGTGAAAAAGCTTGCGGAAATAGAGGCGCTTTACAAAGACTTTATCATCCTGATTGCGTTTGCCGCGAACTACGACGCGCTGCTGCGGCGTTTCGACGCGCTGGACGCGCAGTACGAGGTTTACGCGCCCGATGTGCCGGTGGTCGGCGGCGGACTGTTCACACACGACTATCTGTCGGCCCATGAACAAGCCTACGCGAGGGCTTACGCCTTGCTGGCGGACGAAACGTCCCGCCGGGTGTTCGCGGACACCGTGCGCTACAAGCTCACGGGCGAAATGCGCCATCTGCGCCGGTGCGAGACGCCCAAAGCGGAGGCCTACACGGAGATCTTAAAGCCCACGCCGCAGGAGCGCTATCTTGATCTCGGCGCCTACAACGGCGACACGATACGGGAGCTGTTCTCGTTTACCGGCGGCACGGCCGAATACATCTGGGCGATGGAACCCGACCCCAAGACGTTTCGGAAGCTTGCGGCCTATCTGGAAACGCTCTCCATACCCTTCACAGCGCTCTGCAAGGGCGTATGGGACCGGGAAACCGCGCTGCGGTTCGGCGGCAAGGGCGGACGCGGCAGCGTATTGGACGAAGCCGGACGGCTTGTAGTGCCGGTGTTGCCGGTGGACGGCCTGCTGCAAGGCGAAACGGTCACGCTGCTGAAAATGGATGTGGAAGGCGCGGAGCGGGAGGCGCTTGCGGGCGCGTCCCGCACAATCGGCGCCTGCAAACCCAAGCTCATTGTGTCGGCCTACCACCGCACAGGCGACCTCGCGGACCTCGCCTTGCAAATCCATGCGCTGTATCCGGGCTACCGGATGTATTTGCGCCACCATCCCTATGTGCCCGCTTGGGAAACCAACTACTATTGTATCTGAGGAGAGCTGCTATGAAAATACGCGTCTGTGCAGAAAATGCCGCGCTGTTTGCCTGCTTGGCGTCGAAAACGCGGCTTCAAATTATCGAGCTGCTCGCTGCGCACGAGGCGATGAACGTCTCCGCCCTGGCGGACAGGCTCGGTGTATCCGCGGCAATCACCACCCGGCACGTTGCGCTGATGGAGGAGTGCGGCCTGCTGCTGACCGAAACCCTGCCGGCAAAGCGAGGTATGCAGAAGCTCTGCCGCCTCAATGTCCGGCAGATCACCCTATGCCTTGCCCCGCCCGACGGTGCAAAGCCCGTTTTGCCGGCGCCGTGACGGTGTCAAAACGGCGTGGTAAGCTGCCGGTGAACACGGAATATACTGGTTGCAATGGATATCATTCCCGAAAGATTACAATTCGGACACACCCCTGTAAACTATTTATAAAATATTTGATTTTTATGAGCAATTGTTATATAATTAATCCATATCTCCGTGCAGGCAACCTCCAAAATTAAAACGACAGAGGTGTTTTTTATGCCCGACAAGGATTTTATCATCATGACCGAATCCACCTGCGACCTGCCCCGCGCTTATGCCATGCAGCATGGATTGACTGTGATTCCCATGTCCTATACGGTAGACCTTCAGGAATACAAGGGTACAGAGGGTTCCGACCTCACACCCCAGGTGTTCTACGATAAAATACGGGCCGGCAGCATGCCCAAAACATCCCAGGTGACGCCGGACGAATGGATGCAGTATTTTAAGCCCCATCTCGACAATGGCCTGGATATCTTGCTGATCTCCTTCTCTTCCGCGCTCAGCGGCACCTATGGCAGCGCCCGGACGGCAGCCGGGGAGCTGGCCGCGCAATACCCCGCACAGAAGGTCATCGTGGTCGATTCCAAGTGCGCCTCGCTCGGGCAGGGTCTGTTGGTCCATTACGCCCTCGAGCGCCGCAAGCTCGGAGAGGACATCGAGGCAACCGCCGCCTATCTGCGCGAATTGGCGCCCAATATTTGCCACTATTTTACGGTGGACGACCTGCACTATCTGCACAGGGGCGGGCGCGTTTCCAAAGCCGCCGCCGTAATCGGTTCGATGCTCGGTGTGAAACCCGTGCTGCACGTGGACGATGAGGGCCGTTTAATTCCCATTGGCAAGGTCCGCGGCCGGAAGCAATCCCTCTCCACACTTGTGGACAAAATGGTTGCCAAAACAAACGGCGTGGACAATCGCTGGGTGTTCATCAGCCACGGCGATTGCGAGGAGGACGCGGGCTATGTTGCACGCCTCGTGCAGCAGAAGACCGGCATCAGCAATGTGCTGATAGGCGATATCGGCCCTGTTATCGGCAGCCACTCCGGCCCCGGTACGGTCGCGCTCTTTTTCATCGGAAACGGCCGCGGCGAAGGCTGATTGGAAACTGAAAGCTTACGGTGAAGGCCTTTTCAACGACTTCTCGGGAATTGACAGCTTCCGGTCTGGAAAGGCCGGTATTTCGGAACAGGAAGGATATGCACATGCCTCAATCAGGAATCAGCAAACTGGATTTAAAGCGCAAAAACCGGGCGACAATGCTCCATCTCCTCAAGGACCGCGGCCCGATGTCCCGCAAAGACATTGCCGACGAGCTGGGTTTGACCCGGGCGGCCGTCACAATCTTGACCAATGAAATGATTCAAAACGGCGTTCTGTTCGAGCTCGGCGAAGAAAAAAATGTTGTGAACATCACAAGAGGACGCAAAAAAATAC
>CATNEU010000083.1 GCA_950097605.1 uncultured Oscillospiraceae bacterium
CCAAAGGCTCGCCGCTTCCCATCAGCACAACGCCGCTGACGCGTTCGCCGCAGTCCTTTTGTATTTCGTATACCTGCGAAAGCATCTCCCCAGCCGTTAAGCTCCGCTCCACACCGTCCAGCGTAGTAATGGTTTCTCCTTCGCGTGCGTTGCGGACAACGATCTGTCCGCCCTTTACCAGCTTGTAATCAAAGGCGTGCATCGGCTGGCCATATTCCAGCATGACATAGTTTGTGATGTCGACAATGTTATTGATCGGACGCACGCCGCTGGCGCGCAGGCGCTCGCGCATCCAGCGCGGCGAGGGCTCTATCTTGACGTTTTTGACCATTCTGGCCACATACCGCGGGCAGAGCGCGGGGGTTTGCACCTCTACCGAAAGCGTGTCGCGGATGTCGCCGCCCGCCCCCTTTACAGCCGGCTTGGGCTCCTGGAACGGCTTACCGAAGGTTGCCGCCGCTTCCCTTGCGAGGCCCAGCACCGACAGGCAGTCCGGCCGGTTGGAGGTGATTTCAAACTCCACGCAGGTGTCGTTTAAGCCGATGGCTTCCCGGATGTCCTGGCCGGGCGCGCATTCCTCCTCCAAAATAAAGATGCCGTCCTCAATTGCATAGGGAAAATCATGCACAGTCACGCCAAGCTCCGCAACCGAGCAGAGCATGCCGCAGCTCTCCACACCGCGCAGCTTGCCCTTTTTGATCTTGACGCCGCCCGGCAGCGTGGACCCCGCCAGCGCAACCGGCACCATCGCGCCCGGGAAAACGTTTTTTGCGCCCGTCACAATCTGCACCGGCGCTGCCTCCCCCACTTCGAGCATGCAGATCACCAGGCTGTCGGCGTTTGGATGTTTTTCCACCGACAGGATCTTACCAACGACCACCCGGTCGAGCTCGCTTCCTTCTATTGTATAGCCTTCCACCTTGGAGCCGCTCATCGTCATTGCCTCCGCAAACTCCCTGGGCGAGACATTGATCTCTATAAAATCGGACAACCATTTCATCGACAAATTCATCGCGTATACCTCCCGTTAAATTGATCCGCCAACTAGAACTGGTTCAAAAACCGCTGGTCGTTTTCATAGAACATGCGGATATCGTCAATGCCAAAGCGTCGCATCACAATGCGTTCCAGGCCCATGCCGAACGCAAAGCCGCTGTATTCTTCCGGATCAATGCCGCAGTTCGACAGGACCTTCGGGTGCACCATACCGGCGCCCAGAATTTCGATCCAGCCCTCTCCTTTGCAGAGGCGGCAGCCTTTGCCGCCGCAGGCAAAACACATGAAGTCGACCTCAGCGGAAGGCTCGGTGAACGGGAAGTGATGCGGGCGGAAACGGATCTGCGCGTCTTCGCCGTACAACCGGCGCGCAAACATTGTAAGCGTGCCTTTGAGGTCGGCCATTGTCACGTTTTTGTCCACAACCAGCCCTTCAATCTGGTGAAACAGCGGCGAATGGGTCGCGTCCAACGCATCCGAACGGTACACGCGGCCCGGCGCGATGATGCGCACCGGCGGTTTCTGGTTTTCCATTACACGGATCTGCACCGGCGAGGTTTGGGTGCGCAGCAGTATGTTTTCAGTGATATAGAAGGTGTCCTGGGTGTCCCTGGCCGGATGGTCCTTCGGCAGGTTCAGCGCTTCAAAGTTATAGTAGTCCAGCTCTACCTCGGGGCCGCTGGCCACGTCGAAGCCCATGCCCAGAAAAATCTCTTTAATCTCCTCGAGCACCATCGAAAGCGGATGCTGCTTGCCAATCGGGCTTTTTGTGCCCGGCATCGTCACGTCGATTTTTTCCGCCGCGAGACGCAGGTTCAAAAGCTCTTCCTTCAGCGCGGCGGCCCGATTCTCCATGCGCTTTTCAATGTCCGCGCGCACTTCGTTTGCAAGCTGGCCGATCACCGGGCGCTCCTCGGCCGAAAGCTTGCCCATCTGCTTGAGAATTGCCGTCAGCTCGCCCTTTTTGCCGAGAAATTTCACACGCAGCGCGTCGAGCGCCTTTAAGTCGTGCGCGGCGTTCAGCTCGGCGGCGACCGTTTGCCTGATCTGTTCCAAAGCTGCTTTCATGTTTCTATCACCTCGTAAGAATTTTGTTTGACGCTGGCTGCGGCTCCACTTTGGGGATACAAAAAAGCGCCTGCGTCCCATGCCAACCCGGCAAACAGGGACGAAGGCGCGATCTCCTCCGCGGTACCACCCAAATTTCCCGCCCCGGCAGCCTCAAAACGCCGCCCGACGGAACCTCTGCACCGCCATAACGTGGGTGAATCCGTCGCCGCCTACTTCGGGCAAGCCCTTTCAGCGGCGCCACTCGCGGGTGAACTTCAAAAGGCGCGTTTCACAGGCGGTTTCAGCCAATGCCGCCGTTCTCTGTGATGAAACGGGTTCTGCCTTCCTACTCTCCCGGTCGTTGTGTTTCAATCAATACTCCTATACTATAGCAGCTTTTGCCGCCGCTTGCAAGGGGGTTTTTCATGATATAACAGCCGCAGGCTGTGCAAATCAATTTTTATAACCGCGCCGGCAAATCTTTGATTTGCATGTGCCAGCGGCACAAAGCAGCGCATAATGCGCAGCTCGGCGCTTGTTTCAAAAGAATAGCCCAAAGGTTCTGCCTTTGGCCGCGCATCCGCGCGGGCTGCACGCTGTGCAGCGGCTATTTTTTATTGCTTGTCGCTCGGGCCGCGACAGGGGATATTTTTATTGCTCATTTTTATAGCTTTTTGATACATCTTTCCTTTCGTTCGTCGCTCAGGCCGCGACCGGCCCATCCTTTTTGGCAGACAAAAAGGATGGGCCCACAGCACGCCCGAGCGACAAATGAAAGGAAAGCCGCATCAAAAGGTTAAGGAGAACAAAGCAAAAAGGCTGTACCGACAGCACACCCATGCGACGGGCAGAAAGGTGCAGCAATCTATCCGTTAAAAAAGTAAAAACGGATGGGAATATAGAGACGCCCTCTGTATTCCCATCCGTCTTATATCCCCCATCCCAGCAGGTCGGCGCCGCCGAACACAACCACGCCCAACGCTGCGCAAGCGCCGATCAGCGCAATTGGATGCAGCTTCTTTTTAAAATAGAGGAATCCGGCCGCCACGCAGATTAGAAGCCCCGCAAAATTGACTTGGGAAAGCATGGAGCCGGACTGCCCGCCCGTCAAATGTTCCCCTAGGAAAACCGTGGCCGCCAGCGAATAGGCGGCGGAGGCGATCAGGCCAATCACCACGACGCGCATGGCGGAAATTCCACTGCTGATATAGCGGTTTTTCTGAAAATTGCCGAAAAAGCGCGCCACCAGCAAAATGATAATAAAGGAGGGCAACACCACCCCCAACGTCGACACCACCGCACCCAAAAGGCCCGCCGTTTTCATGCCGATAAAGGTCGAGATATTCACAGCAAACGGGCCGGGGGTCGATTCGGAAATCGCAATGAAATCCGTCAATTCGGTTACGCTCATCCAGCCGCGAGAGGATACCTCGTGATCAATCAGCGGGATCATGGCATAGCCGCCGCCGAACGTAAATAAACCAATTTTGAAAAACGTTGCGAATAAAATAAGCAGTTGCATCATCCCTCGGTGTCCTCCCCGCCTCGTTTTGCCCGCCAGACGCTGGCGGCCTTGACCAGAACGCCGATTCCAAAGCCCGTGATGAGCAGCCAAATTGCACTGATGCCCGTGAAGGTCGCAATCACAAACACCAGCGCCATCAACGCAAGATACAGCGCATCATGCCGGTTGGCCTTCGCCAGCTTGACCACCGCCCCCGCGATCAAAACGATCACGCCCGCACGGATTCCTTCAAATGCATACGAAACCAGCTTGAAGCTTTTAAACTGCACAATAAACAGCGACAGAATACAGATGATTACAAATGCGGGCAGCACCACGCCGGCCGTCGCTGCCACAGCGCCCCAAAACCCCGCAACGCGAAAGCCCACAAAGGTTGCGGAATTGACCGCGAGCGGACCGGGCGTCGACTCGGCAATTGCGATGATATCCATGATTTCCTCATCGGTAATCCAGGATTTGTTTTCCACCATTTCACGGTGGATCAGTGGAATCATGGCATAGCCGCCGCCAAATGTGAACGCCCCGATTTTTAGAAATACCAGAAGCAGCTCGACAATCTGGCGCAGTTTCCAATGTGTATTCATCGTATTCCTCCCAACAGGTATTTCCTGGCGCTGTGTGCAAAGGCCGGATTGCCAAGCGAAACCGACCCGGCGCAAGCTATAATTATTACGTAAATGTAAACATATTCGACGCAAAATATACTATATGTATTTAATATTCCAATATCATGATGTTTAAGCCGATATTTATGCCTCTATGAATCATTTTACGGGTTTTACATGGCTTTGTCAAGACAATAGTTAAATTCTTTAAATAATTATCCTATCTGTTTTGCTTTGCACGGAGCCGCCATGCGGTATGCCACACCACCGGCAAACAGCCCGGAACAAGGGCCGGCGGAATGAATCTTCCGCCGGCCCTTGTTCCGGGCTGTTTGCGTATCGGAAAGGGACCGCATTGCATACTGTTAGTCAAGAAACTCTTTCTGCTGGTAAAATTTCTGGGCAAAACCATACGACATCGCAAGAAGCACCAGACCCACGCCCACCAACAACACCGGATACCGCATAACGCTTTCCAAAATGCCCGTATCCACCTGTAGGGAGTTCATAAGCGGCAGCGCGCCCGCGCAAGCGCCCATATAGAGAAGCAGAATATAAATGCGCGACTTGGTAGCGCCTAAAATCAAAACGAGCGGCAGGGAAATGGAAAGAAACAGCAGCGCCATCAGAACAAACAGGCAGACGACCGGCACAACATCAAACTCCCGGCTTCCATACATCGGTGTGGTATACAGAAGGTTTTCCACAACCAGCAACATGGCGCCCATCCCAATGCCAAACAGATTGAAAACATATTTGGACAACACAATTTGCCTGCGGGACGCCGGGAGCGTCCCGGTCAGGTAGTCGGCTTTGTACATATCGTCATAGGACGGTATGGTATAGGTCATCATATACAGCAGCAGAACCACTGAAAACAGTGAAAAATCCGGACCAATTAAAGCGAGCACAACGATTATCAGCATATAGAAAAACTGGGACCTCTGCAGGGACTTGAACTTCATGAAATCCATGTGTAC
Source organism: uncultured Oscillospiraceae bacterium (assembly GCA_950097605.1). Classification (GTDB taxonomy): domain Bacteria; phylum Bacillota; class Clostridia; order Oscillospirales; family Ruminococcaceae; genus CATNEU01. The sequence goes on from CATNEU010000083.1 coordinate 5,157, forward strand.
CAAATTCCAAACCATACTCATTTCCTCTCCCCCTTAATCCGGCTGACAAAGATATCCTCCAGCGTGGGCCTGTCGTATACGGCCTCTTTTCCCAATAGGTCAAACACGGCGTCGAACCGGTCGGTCATGGCCGTAAAACCAAAGCTGCTCTTTTCAATGTGAAACAGGTATTTCTCCACCTCGGGAAACAGCAGGCGGTGGTCGCCTCTGACAATCCGGTGCGACGTCATAATGTCGTCCTTATCCCCCTGCAGCAAAATTTCGCCCTTGTGCAAAAAGACCAGGCGGTCCGCAATCTTCTCCAAATCCGAGATGATATGGGTTGAGAAAAAGATGCTGACTCCCTCCTGCTGCATCTGCTCATAGAGCAGGTCGATGATATCGCCCCGCACAATTGGGTCCAGGTTGGCGGTTGGTTCGTCCATCAGGATCAGTTTTGGATGGTGCGCAAGCGAAAGCGAAAGCTGGAACTGTTTCTGCATCCCCCTGGACAGCTTTGCGTATTTTTTCTGCTCGTCAAGGGAAAAACGCTGGATCATTTTCCTGTAGAAGGATTCATCCCAGTTTTTATAAAAGGGCGCCGTCATTTTTTTAATTTCTTGCAGCGAGGCAATCTCAAGATAGCCGGACTTCTCCCCGACATAGCCAATGTCCTGTTTAATTGTTTCGGCATCGGTATGGCTGTCGAGGCCAAACACCCGAATTTGTCCCTCATCGGCAAAGATCATATCCATAATCAGCTTAATGGTCGTGGTCTTGCCCGCGCCGTTCTCCCCGACAAAGCCGGTTACATACCCCTCTTCGACACACAATTTGGGAATGTGCAGGGAAAAACGGTCAAACCTTTTTGTAACATGATTACATTCAATCGCATGCATCTTCAGAATCCTCCCCATATAAAATACTGAGCCTTTCACACAACCGTGCAAGCGGCAGGCCAATCGACTTTGCACGTGTAACGGCCTTATCCAGCTCCTCTTCGATCTGCGATAGCGAGATCTCCCGCAGCCGCTCCAAATTGTCTAGTGATACAAACGTGCCCTTGCCCTGTACCGTCTTGATAAACCCCTGCTGCTCGAGATTTTCATACGCGCGTTTGGTTGTGATGATGCTGACGCGGAGTTCCTTGGCCAAAAATCGTATGGAGGGCAGTTGCTCGCCTTGGGCAATCCCGCCTGCGAGAATTGCATTTTTAATTTGATTTTCAATTTGTTCGTACAGCGGTTCGCCGGATGTATTGCTGATTAGTATTTGCATGGTTTCCCTCCTCGCTGTGCTTATCTGTATATATATTATATACACACATATATACTCTTGTCAAGCATAAAAAATATGGCCGCTTAAAAGCGGCCATACCGATGCGTTTATTGAATAACAGCAGGTCTATTGCGCAGTGTTTTTTTACACATGCGCGTTTTTTTGTTTTGCCGGCAGTCTGCATTGGCTTGTCCACCTGCGCACAGGGGTCCGTTCTCTCTATCAATCGGGTCCCATGCTGCACGAACCTACCGGCTGTCCAGCCGGCCGTTCAGGCACACCGCAAGCAGAAGCACCTTTGTACCGGCGATT
>CATNEU010000084.1 GCA_950097605.1 uncultured Oscillospiraceae bacterium
TTATCCTTAAGCTTGTCGCTCAGGCCGCGACAGGCCCCTACTTTTTCGTGAAGAAAAAGTAGGCAAAAATTCAGTTAAGGGGTGCCGCTACCTTCCTCCAATTGACTCTACGCCGTCTTCGGATGGGCAAAGGGCGACGGCGCAGCGGTCGCAGGGAGTGCGCTGTTTGGTCGGAAGACGCGCCCCTTAACAATCCCCAGCCGTACCCGAGTTGGAGTGCTTTTAAAAGGTTCCCTGCAAGGGAGAGGCCACTTTGTATAGTTCCCCTCTGCTGCACAAAGCCTTCCTTAACCCGCATAGCCTCCCTCCTGGAACGGGGATCGTGAAGGGGGCAGGCCCGCGACCCTGCGCTGCGCTCTCCGCGACCGCTGTTCCGTCGCCCTTTGCTGTGCTATGCACGGCGTAAGGTCAAATGGAGCGGCGCCGTTAGCCCTCTTGACTGAGTTTTTGTATCCTTTTTTCTCACAAAAAAGGATACGCCCGTCGCGGCGTGAGCGACAAACAAAAAGAAAAATGAATCTATAGGTTAAGAAGGGCCTAGCCCTTCAAAAAATTCCCCCGTCGCGGCCCGAGCGACAAACAAAAAGAAAAATGAATCTATGGGTTAAGAAGGACCTGCCCTTCAAAAGCAATTCCGTAGAGATGAGCGACAAACAAAAAATTAGATGGGCCTATCGTTTTATAACATAGACGAAAATACAAAAGAAATATATTTACAAATCTTCCTTCCCCCGCCCCCGTTGCAAAAAGCCCAGAATACCGGCCCGCTCCTCCCGACCCAAAGCCAGCAAAGCGCCCGCCGCATAGACGGCGGAAAGCCCGGCGCAGACCGCAACCAGCGGCAAAATGGTTCGCACCGGCCAAAGCAGTTCGACGGCAAGCCCCAGCGCGCAAACCAGGCCGCTGAGTACAGCGGGCGACAGAATCCCCTTATAATAGGCAAACCAGCGCTGTTTGGTGATCACCGAGGCATAGATCGGCATAAACACAAAGTTACGCAGCGAAAACGACAGCACCGAAGCAATCACAATGCCCCAGAGGCCCATGCCCAGCCAGCCCGTAAACACCAGTGCCAGCGCCAGGTTCAGCACGCCCGCAGCCACCGAGGCGACTGCCGGAATCTTGAGCTTATTGATCGCCTGGTTGACCACATTGAGCTGCAGCACCGCGAGGTTTGCAACCAGCGGCAGCATGCTGGCAAGCACGATCCAGCGGTAGTCCGTGAAATCCCGGCCCATCCAGATGCCGATGAACGGCACCCCCATACAGGCCATAATTGAAATCGGCCAGCCCAGGATCAGCCCGCAGTATTTCACGACCTTGTTTGAGTATTCCCGCAGCCCCTCCAGCTTGCTTTTGGCATAAATCGCGAGCGTGGTTGGGCTGAACGAATTGGAGATCGCAGCGGCAATGGTCTTGATGGTGTTGGGAAAAAACAGGATCACCGTATACATGCCCACGATTTCCTCGTTTAGAAACCGGTTGCCAATCAGCAGGTCGATTTGGCTCATCAGCGTGGTGCCGAGCATGATCACCGAGCTGTAGAAGCCCGCGGAGAGCAGCTCCTTCACCTTTGCGCCGCGGAAATAGCGCAGAGAAAACTTGGTCTCGGGAATCAGCCGTTTGAAGCTCACATAGCCCAGCAGCAGGTTGATTGCCGTCTGCACAAACGTGACCAGCCCCACATACCAGATTTTCGGCGCAAACCGCAAAAACAGCGTGAAGGTCAGGCCCGCGCCGATCAAATTGGCGAAGATGTTGATGAGGTTCATAATGTCCAGCCGGTTTTTGCAATAGGAACCCGTGGACATGACGGCGGAAATCGTACTGAGCAAAAACGCGCTGCAACTGATTACAAACGCGATTTTCACGTCCCAAACAAGCGCCTCCGGAATCTTGATCAGGTGCTCCAGCCCAAACGCCGCGCCAAAAATCAGCGGCAGCAGCAGCGCGCAAAGGCCCAGACAGGCGGCAAACGCGCTGCTGATGTATTCGGTCGCGTCCTGCGAACGGCTCTCGCGGTAGGCCAGTGTGTAAAACCGTCCGACCATCGAGTTCAGCGCATTGGTGATCACCGCAATGCAGTTCACAATATTCGTGATGATCCCAACAAAGCTGTACGCGCCCATACCCAGCGCCCCGGTGATAATCGGCATGGTGATCAGATTAATCAGCATCACCAGCCCGATGGAAAGGATATTGGTCGTCAGGTTTTTGACAATCTGTTTGTTCATCGTTTTGCACCCTGCAACCGGGCGAGCAGCCGCCCGCCGCACCTGCGCACCGAGAAGTCCAGCTTTTCAAGCCGTTCCCGCAGCGCGCCCGGATAGGGATTGCATCGGTCGATCTCCGCCGGGTCCGGCAATCCGGCGCGCGGCTTTGCAACGAAACCGCCGGGCGTTATGTAGAACCGCTCCGCGGTGCGCATCTCGAACGCGGGTCTGCCAAAGCCCCGGCGCTGGAAGTGGATATACGCAAACGCGTCCGAGCAAACCGCTCCATTCCGCACAAACGCACGCAGCAGTTTGCCGTCCTCCCAGTAAAACACCTGCCGGTCATAGTTGTTATTTCGCTTTTGCGCATCGTCCAGCAAAAAATCGCTGCGCTTAAACCGGCGGTAGATTGGCGAGATATCCGCGTAGTCGGGTTGGAAATAGACCGGAAAACCGCCCTGCGCATAGATCGCGTTCATGCCGTCCTCGTCAAACAGATAGGCCGCAGGCTTGGTCACAATCTCCCGCCAGTCCGCCCGGTAGCCCGGCAGACGGTACCGCGCGTTACAGGCCGGGTCGTTGCGGTAGATTGTCAAATGCCCGAGCTTATAGAATTTATCATACCGCTTTAAAAGCGCATCGTCAATAAAATCCGGCAGGCACCCGAAAATCTGGTCGAGGTCGCAGTGTCCCCAGAAATCATAGGGCCGCAGCAGCTCTGCAAACAGTTCGCCGTACAGCGGCTTGAAATCGCAGAGCTTATAGGGCCTTTCCAGCGAGATCTCCATGCCCAGCATCTCGCTGAACTGCCGCCGCAGAGCGGGCAGCGAGGTTTCCATGCAGCGCACGTTGGGCGGCAGGTCTCCAGGCTGCTGGTCGGTCAGCAACAGGAAATCAAACGACGGATTGGCGGCGCAGGATTTGGCCCAAAGCGGGAAATAGCCCGGAAGCGGCCCCAGATAGCACACCAGAATTGCAATTTTAGCCTGCACGGTGATTCCCCCTCTCCTTCACTTTCCATGCGAGATGCAGCAGGCGCGCCGCGGTTTTTGCACGGCCGCGGCTGATCGCCGCGGCGGTCATCGCCAGAAACCGCCGGTCCGCAAACGACGGAACCTGCCTGACAATGCCGCTGCCGCCCACATCGGTCGCAATCTGCCGCACGGTTTTGTTTTCGGTAAATACCGCCGCGGCCCGCCGAAACGCCGGGCCGGGCTTTGCGCCGGTTCCCATCTCGTTGATGCCGCAGAGATAGGCGGCAAACACCAGATGAAAGCCAATCAAGTCCAAATAGTCAAAGTATACGTTCCGCTCCCAGAGATACGCCGCGTAGTTTTCAAAAAACGCGCACATGCGCTGCGGGTAGTTCTTTTTATGGCTGTTCATGATCGACTGTTCGTTGTACCGGTAGCAGTAGACAATCCTGTCCACCAGGATATACCGCGGCTTCTGGATAAACGCCTTATACGCAAACAGCCGGTCCTCCTCATAGATCTCGCTGTTGCGGTCAAAGCGCAGCGCGTGCGCCTCCAAAAAGCTGCGTTGATAGAGCTTGCCCCACGCCATCACCAGATAGGCCTCCGAAAAGAAAAACGGATACCGGCCCGCAATCCCGTCCAGCCGTTCCCTGGGAATTTCGCCCGCCGGAATGGGGCCGCGCGGCGCACGGGTCCCATCGGGATATACCCGTTCAAAGCTGCCGCACACAATCTCGGCGCCGCCGGCCTCCGCGGCGTCCGCCAGCGTTTCCAGCGCGTCGGGCGGCAGAAAATCGTCCGAATCCACAAAGCAGACATAGTCGCCCGTCGCGGCGGCAAGACCCGTGTTGCGGGCGAGCCCCAGCCCCTCGTTTTGCTTGTGGATCACCCGCACGCGGCTGTCGTGCGCGGCATAGGCGTCGCACATCGCAGGGCATTTGTCCGGGGACCCATCGTCCACCAGCAGGATCTCCAGCTCCTGATGGGTCTGCGCAAAAATGCTCTGCATGCAGTCGTCTAAAAACGCCTCCACGCCATACACCGGAACAATTACACTAATTCGCATCCTGTTCACTCCTTTTTCCCGTACTGGACAACCGTCCGTCTATGTGCAGCCGGATCAGCAGGCTGATTCCCAAAGCCAGAAGCCCATACCACCGCAGGCTGTATGCAATCGAAAAACACCGAATCATGAGCTTCCACAAGCCCGAACGGATCTCCCGCAGGTATCTGCCACGCGCAAGCGCGTGGAACGCGGGCTTTGCATGCGGGCTCCTCGTATACCGCCGCAGCTCCTCCCGGATCAGCCTCTGTTTCCTGCCGCGACAGATATATTCCTGTTTGCTGGAGAAAAACACCGAAAAAAACAGCGTAAATGCAACCACGTCAAAGCACTCGTCCTGCCTGCCGTACCGCTTGGCGGACTCGTAGAACGCATCCGCCACCCCCATCCAGATCTCCGCGAAATTCTCCTTATAGGTGTGCGAGACCGACGCTTCATTGCAGCGGTAGAGATAGACGCTCTCGTCCACAAAGCTGTAAACCGGGCGGTTCAGCCAGCATTCCAGATTAAACAGCCGGTCCTCGGCATAGATAAACCGCTGCATCCAGATGCCGCCTCCCCCTGCCCCTTCCAGCAAAAACGACCGGCGGTAGAGCTTGCACCAGACATAGGACAGATGCCCAACCGAGAAAAAGCCGCGAAACCGGAAATCCGGGTCCAGCGGGTCGGCGGCGTCTGTAAAACCGTGCGGCGTGGTCTGATACGGCGCGCCGTCGATCTGCTTGCGGTAGTTGCCCACCACAATGTCCGCGCCGGTCCGCCGGGCGCTCTCCAGCATGGTTTCCAGCGCGCGGGGATCGTCGAGCGCGTCGTCGCCGTCGACAAATGCGATATAGTCGCCGCGCGCTTCGCGGATACCGGTGTTCCGGGCCTCCCCCACGCCCTCGTTTTGCTTGTGGATCGCCCGCACGCAGGGGTGCCGCGCCGCAAGCGCGTCGCAGAGCGCCGGGCAGCCGTCCGGCGACGCATCGTCGATCAGCAGGATCTCCAGCTCCTTGCAGCTCTGCGCCAGCACGCTCTCCACGCACTGCGGCAGATAGGTTTCCACTTTGTACACGGGAATGACAACGCTGATCATCGGCGTTCCTCCTCGTCTTTTTTGTCTTGTTCATCTTTTTTGTCCTGTTTTGTGTTCTTTTTCCGGCTGGTTTTCCTTCTGCGTCCGGCCGGTTTTTCACGCACGCGGCGAAGCAGCTTGCCCGCCGCCGCCTTTCCCCCGGCAAACAGCCGCCGCGGCAGACTTTTGATGCGGCCTTTCAGCCAGGTCTTCCAATCGGTTTTCCAGATGCGCCTGATATGCGCCTCCAGCCTGTCGGGCAGCTTCTTATAGTCATAGCGGCGCAGGCGCAGCACAAGTTCTGCATTCCAAACCGCCAGCAAGCCCCGCTTGGCCTTTTGGACAACCGGCAACGCACAGAGCTTGCGATACCGGCCCCGCAGGTCCAACTTGTCGCAGAAGCGCTTCCACAGCCGCTCCGGCCGGGTGCGCTCGCGGCCGTTCTGGGCGATCTCGCGCGCGTCCCGCTGGTCGAGCTGTTCATATGCCCGCACCCGGCCAACCAGGTCGATCCGGGAAACGGCAAGGGCCGCCCGTTCCTTCCAGCCGGGCTTTTTCTGCGGCTGCGCGTCCTGCTGCTTGGGCGCGGGATGCCGCCTGTCGAACACGAGCGGGGAGGGCATCGGTTCCGCATGCCGGCTCAGAATCCGGCCGCGGCAGAAGATGTGCCGGTCGAAGTTCTTTTCCAGCCACCGCAGCCGGAAATAGCTGAACGACCAGGCCACGACAGCGCCGGCAAATGCGCCCACGCCATACAGCTCGCTCCGCAGCCCGGTAGCCAGCAGGCTGCCGATGAAGGTGACGGTGAAAAACAAAATGCTCGTGAACAGCGCGCCGTTGATATCGTCGAAATAGTACAAAAAGATGATGTTGCAATACATGATGAAAATTACGAAATAGGCCGCAGCCAGCGAGGGATAAATCAGCATGGTGAGTCCTCCGAAGCCGCTTTCGGGCAGGAAGATGACCGCAAGCAGATAGATGACCACCGAGAGGATGAACTGGATCTCCACAATATAGGTCAACTGCTGCATCAGCATGCGGAACATATCCTTTTTGGCCTTTAGGATATCGCGCAGCGTCGCGCCGATGACCGATTCGGAGTATTTCTGATACCGCTCGTGGAATTTGGTCTCCACCTGCACGATGAAGATGACCATGGCCGAGATGCTCGTGAACATTGCCAAACAGGACGCCATGTCGTATGCCGGAGCCGATTGAAAGCACCTGACCACCAGGATTTTCAGCGGCGTGGTCCAGAACACAAAGTTGTGCACATACAGCCCGAGAATGTAAAACAGATTGGCGAAAAAAAGCTTGTAAAACCGGCGGAAGTAGGTCAGCACGCCGGCATAGTCCCCGCTGTTTTCGTGGAAATACTTTTTGACATACGCA
>CATNEU010000085.1 GCA_950097605.1 uncultured Oscillospiraceae bacterium
ACAGTGCGGAACAACCTTTCGTTTCTGCACGGGATGGCCTCCGCGGTCGCCGCATACGAGGAAATCGACGCTGCACAGGTACTTGCGCTGCTGGCGGAGCAGCCGCAGCATCACCCGCTTTACAGGGTGGCCGTCATTCGCCCGAACGGCGCTGCGCGTACGCCGGATGCAGCGCCGTTTTCTGCGGCGGGGCAGCCCTATTTTGAACGTGCGCTGCAGGGAGAGGAGACCGTGACCGGGCCATACCGCTCAGAATTGGACGGCAGCGAGATCATCGTCTTTGCGGTTCCGATTGTGCGCGATGGGATGGTGGCCGGCGTTTTGCGCAGCGACTACCAGGTGGAAGCCGTGGAACGGCTGCTGGATACCGGCAGTTTTGACGGCGCGGGTTCCGTTCGGCTGATCACAGCCTCCGGCAAAATGGTAGCGCCCTCCTCTTTTCTGCGGGGCTACGACACATATTTCGACGCGCTTCAGCAGGTGCGGCTGCGGGGCGGCGCAACAGTGGATTCGTTCCGCAACGATTTGGAAAACGGGCGCAGCGGCGTGCTTCGGTTTACCTATCAGGACCTGGACCGGTATATCGGCTATCTGCCGGTGGGGATTGAGGATTGGGTGCTGCTTGCCAACGTTCCCGCCAGTGTCGTTAAAGAGCAGTCTTTGGAGCTTGGCAGCTATGGGGTCACGCTGCTTCTGGGGGTTTCGTCGGTTTTGGTGTTGCTGCTGCTCTATTTGGGCGTCTTGCAGAAAAAGCATATGCGCCGCATCCGCGAGAATGAACGGGAGCTTGCTGCAATGGCAGCCAATATTCCGGGCGGCGTGCAGTGCACACTCTGCGACGAAGGCTGCACCGTGGTCTATGCGAGCGAAGGGGTGTTCCGTCTGATTGGCTGCACGCGGGAGGAGTTTGAACAGGTATATCAAAACCGGTTCATCCGTGTGGTGGAACCGTCGGACCGCATGTCTCTGGCGCAGCGCATACACGAGCAGGTACGGGAAAACGGGTTTTATGAGGCGGAATACCGTATTTGCCGGCGGGACGGCACGGTCATGTGGGTGCTCGACAAAGGCCAGGCTGTCCGGAGGGAATTGGACGGCCGCATGGTATATTATAGTGTGCTGGTGGATATTACAACCTCCAAAACGGCGCAGCAGGAGCTGCAGATCAGCGAAGAGCGGTATCGTGTGATTATGGAGAAGACCGACAGTGTGATCTTTGAATGGAATATGCGGACGGGCACCGCGCACTTTTCAGACGTCTGGTGTAAAAAACTCGGCTACCCCGCGGTGCAAGAGGGTTTTCCGGAATCAATGACGGCGCAGACGATCCTGCATCCGGAAGACCGCGCGCGCTTTTTGCACCTCTGCGCCTGCATCTCCGACGGAGGCCGTTATGCGGAGGATACACTGCGCATCTGGAAACGGCCGGGCGGCTATGCATGGTGCAAGGTGTGCCTGACCGCAATTCGGGACAAAGGCGGCCGGCCCTGCCGGGCTGTCGGCGTAATGCTCAATGTAGACCGGGAAAAACGGGAGGTGCAGCGGATGCAGGACAGGGCGGAACGCGATCCGCTGACAGGGCTGTACAACAAAGGCGCCTCTGAACAAATGATCCGCGGGTTTCTTGAAAATGAGGGGGAAAAGGGCGTACATGCGCTCATGATGATTGATATTGACGATTTCAAAACCATAAACGACAGCCAGGGCCACCTGTTTGGAGATACTGTGCTGACCACGATAGCGGCGGATATCCAAGCGCATTTCCGTGTAGCGGATATTGTGGGACGCATCGGCGGCGATGAGTTTGTGGTGTTTATCAAAAATGTGCAGTCCAAAAGCAAGACCCGGGAAAAGGCCCGGCAGGTTTGCCGGGCCTTCCAAAAGCTACGCATACAGGCGGACCGTCCGGTCGCCGTTTCGGGCAGCATCGGTATCGCGATGTGTGAACATGGGAACGTAGGGTATAAAGCCCTCTTCCAAATGGCGGATACGGCGCTGTACAGCGCCAAAGAGCGCGGCAAAAACCGCTACGATTTCTACAAGGAGGGCATGAAAATGCCGAACCTGCCATGCAGCGCCTCCAAGCTCCATTCGGATGAGGAAGGGCAATCCATAACAATCCAATAGCAACCATTCCATTCAATAGCGTCAATAGGGTGGACCCTTTCCAAAGCAGCTCTGCCGGTGCGATAACCGGCCATGGCGAAGCCGGGAAACAGGTTCCGCCTTTTTTTCTGCACCGGAGTGTGGTATACTACAGATACTAGGTATTTCATAGCGGACGTACCGGTTCGGCGGGCGCCGCCCGCCTTTCACATCTGCCGCACGACTATTGAGAAGGAGGCTGCGCCTATGGCGATCAACAGGGTTATGCTGGCTGCGCTGAAGGCGCTGTCCTATCCCGATATCGACCTCAAACGGAACTACAAACTGGTGCGCGGCGTGGTGGGCATTACCCACTATCACATCCGCAAGCCGTTTTATACCGTATGGGACCACACCATTGATGCGTGGGACCACGAAATTCCCGTTCGCCAATATTTTCCGGATGACGGACGAGAACAGCGAAACCGGCCGCTGCTGGTGTTTTTTCATGGCGGCGGCTGGGTCACAGGCAATATCGACAGCTATGACAAAGTGTGCGCCAACCTGGCAAAGCACACCGGGCATACCGTGTTATCGGTCGATTACCGTCTGGCGCCCGAGCACCGTTTTCCGGCGGGACTGGAGGACTGCTATCTCGCAGTGCAGGAGGCTTTTGCCAACGCCGCCCTTCTGGGTACCCGTCCCGACCAGATCACCCTGATCGGGGACAGTGCGGGCGGCAATCTCGCGGCAGCAGTCTCGCTGCTCGCGCGCGACCGCGGCGCAATCTGCCCGGCCCGCCAAATCCTGATCTATCCGGCGACCTACAACGACCACACCGACGCTTCGCCGTTTGCCTCGGTGCGGGAAAACGGGACCGATTTTTTACTGACCGCCAAGCGCATACAGGATTATATGGCGCTCTATCTTGCAGAGGAAAAAGACCGTGAAAGCCCCTATTTTGCGCCGCTGCTTGCAGAGGACCTCTCTGGGCAGCCCAAAACGTTGGTGATTACAGCCGCGTTCGACCCGCTGCGCGACGAGGGGGAGGCCTATGGAGAAAAGCTGCGCGCCGCCGGCAACCCGGTGGAAATCTACCGGGTGGAGGATGCGCTGCACGGCTTTTTCTCGCTGCCGCCGCGGTTTTCGCAGGTCAGGGAATGCTATGCGGTCATCAATCAATTTTTAAGTGAGGTGTCTGGCGCATGAAGCCGCGTAAAACACTGGAATGGACGCGCCTGGACAACGCCGCCAAGATCTTTCCATCCAACTCGAACAAGCGGGATACCAAGGTATTTCGTTTTTCGTGCGAACTCAACGAGCCGGTGGACCCGGAGGTTTTGCAGGTTGCCGTGGATAAAACGCTCGGAGAGTTTCCGATGTACCGGTCGGTGATGAAGCGCGGTCTTTTCTGGTATTATTTTGAAGCCAGCGACCGGAAGCCGGTTGTGAAGCCGGAGGACGAGCCGCCCTGCGGCCCGCTGTACAATGCAGATATCAAAGGGCTGCTGTTTGAGGTGAGCTACTACCGCAACCGTATCAACCTGGAGGTCTATCACGCGCTGTCCGACGGGACCGGCGCGCTGCAATTCCTGCGCGTGCTGGCGTACCACTATCTCACGATGAAGCATGCCGCGCTGTTTTCGGGCGGGCGGCTTCCGGTGATGGACTACGACGCGTCCTTCTCTCAAAAAAAAGACGACAGCTTTCAGAAGTATTCCGGCAAACCCCGGGAAAAGGAGAAAAAAAAGCGCGTGAGCGCCTATCGCATCAAGGGGCAGAAATTGTCCGAGCACCGGCTCCGTGTGATCGAAGGCGTTCTTCCGGTGGGCGCGGCAATCGAGAAAGCGCATGCATATGGCGCGACGCTCAGTGTGTTTTTCACGGCGGTCCTGATGTGCGCCATCCATGCGGATATGGCGGCGCGCGCCGAAAAGCGGCCGGTGGTGATTACGGTGCCGGTCAACCTGCGCAACTATTTCTATTCGGTTTCGGCGCGGAATTTTTTCAGCGTCATCAACGTGGCGTACGACTTTGCAAACGGAGATGGGCAGCTTTCCGACGTGATCCGCCAGGTTGCGCGGAGCTTCCGGGAGGAGCTTACGGCAGAGCGGCTGAAAAACCGTATGGACGAACTTTCCTCCATTGAGCACAATGTGTTTGCAAGGATCACGCCGTTGGTTATCAAGGACGTTTGCCTGCACATTGCGCATGACTATACCAACAGGGGAATCACCGCCGCGCTGTCCAACATCGGGAAAATTGAAATGCCCGAGGCGCTCTGTCCCTTCATCCGCCAGTTCGACGTATTTGTGAGCACCGACAAGCTGCAAGTGTGCATGTGCTCCTTTGGGGACAAACTCACGCTGAGTTTCACCTCGCCTTTTGTGAGCACCGATGTGCAGATGCAGTTTTTCCGGATGCTGACTTACATGGGCATACCGGTTACAATCGTATCCAATCAGATCGACGAGGAATAGGGGGCTGCGTATGAAAACCTGTGAAAAATGCCGCTTGCAGGTTGCCGGAAACCGGCAATTTTGCCCGCTCTGCCAGGCGGAGCTGACCGGGGAAGGCGACCCAGAGCAGGAGGCCTTTCCTAAAATCCCAACTGTGTATAGGCAACACACGCTGTTTTTCAGGGTTCTGCTGTTTTGTTCGATTGCGGGGGGCGTGGTTGCGCTGGCTTTGAACTTCATGCTGCCGCAGAGCGGCTGGTGGTCGCTGTTTGTGCTGCTGGGCCTTGGATGCACCTGGGCCAGCCTCGCAATCGCAGTGCGCAAACGCGGCAACATCCCCAAAAACCTGCTGTACCAGGTTGTGCTGATCTCGCTGCTTGCGGCGCTCTGGGACTGGGTGACGGGCTGGCGCGGCTGGTCGATCGACTATGTGGTGCCGTTGGTCTGCATTTGTGCAATGGTGGCGATGTCGGTTCTGGCCCGGGTGCTGCGGCTGCGCATTCAGGATTATATGATCTATCTCTGCATCGACGCGGTGTTTGGCATCGTACCGATCGTGTTTTTTCTGACCGGCGTGCTGCGGGTGGTGTATCCCGCGCTGATCTGCGTGGCCGGCAGCCTGATTTCACTGGCGGCGCTGCTGGTATTTGAAGGACAAAATATGCTGCTGGAACTTAAAAAACGGCTGCATTTGTAAATCCAGGCGGCGGACGTCTGCACGTAATTCTATACGCTATATCATTAGGAGGCGTTCTCATGCGGATTGAAATGAAAATTGGATTGCTGCTGTATGCGGTTACGCTTGCGCTGCGTTGTTTTACCGGCGTTCCCGAATTTCTGATGGGTCTGCTGCTGGGATTGGCAATCTGCTTTGAAATTGTGGGGGTTTTGCCGGAAAACGCATACCACAGCGTCAAACGCTTTAAAAAGAAGCTGCTGAAGCTGGGATAAGCCAGACGCAACGACTTTGCGCCATTCGTTTATCCATCCAATCCAACAGCCTGTATACGGTGCGAGATGCCCGTATACAGGCTGTTTTTCTAGTTTCCAGGGATGCTTTCCTTTAAAGTTGGTTTTAGGCAGGCGCGGTATGATAAGGGCAGCAAGAGAAAAGCCAAGCAAGGAGGACATCATCATGGCAAGCTATCAGGGCGTTTTTAAACGCTATGAAAAAAAGTATCTCGTGAGCAGCGCGCAATATGCGCGATTGCTACGGGCGTTTGGCGGACGTTTGCAGCCCGACCAATATGGAGAAAGCACCGTTTGCAACCTCTATTTTGATACGCCGGATGCCCGGCTGATCCGCGCATCCCTTGAAAAGCCGGTATACAAAGAAAAGCTGCGCCTGCGCAGCTATGGCATACCGGACGCCGGCGGCACTGTGTTTATCGAGCTGAAAAAGAAATACAAAGGCGTTGTCTATAAGCGCCGGATGGATATGCCGCTGGAAGCGGCGACGGAATACCTCGTGCAGGGCCGTGCACCCGGGCACATGGGGCAGATTGCCAGAGAGGTGGACTGGTTTCTTGCGCTTTATCCCAAAATCCGCCCCGCCATGTATATTTCCTACCAGCGGACGGCGTTTGCCGGAACGGACGAACCCGGGCTGCGCGTGACCTTCGACCGGGAGATCCTCTGGCGGAATGAGGAATTGCGGCTGGACGCGGGCGCTTGGGGAACGCCCCTGCTCGCGGAGAGCCAGCGGCTGATGGAGATTAAAATGCCCGGCGCCATGCCGCTGTGGCTGGCGCAGTTGTTGGATGCGCTGCAGGTCTATCCGGTCTCATTCTCCAAATATGGACGCGCCTACCAGGAAAGCCGGTTGCCGGCCGGGAGGAAGGAGCGTGTGACCTGTGCTTAATTCCCTGTTTTCGAGTGTGCTCGCCATGGACACGGCAGCCGGAAGCGTGCCGGTTGGTCCGTTTCTGCTCTGCCTGGTTTGCTCGTTGGTTTTCGGCGCGGCAATCGCGCTGCTCTATACCTACCGCAGCGTGTATTCCAAGAGCTTTGTCATCACGCTGGCGCTGCTGCCGGCAATTGTGCAAATTGTGATCATGCTGGTCAACGGCAACCTGGGAACCGGCGTTGCGGTGATGGGGGCGTTCAGCTTGGTGCGGTTTCGTTCGGTGCCCGGC